>NZ_JBFUHJ010000313.1:0-6457 GCF_056402455.1 Paenibacillus sp. P4_A7
ATCTATACTTCCTTGTATAGGATACCAGTTCTTTAAACATGAGATCCTCCGAGTCACAGGATGATAGCAACAATTTCTCAGCAGTTCGGACAAGTGCTAACGACTTTATAATGTCACAATATAATCGGCTTGTCTATGTGTTTTATTGTATAGATGGATGTGCTTTTATGTGTTTTTATTGTGCGAACCCGCAAGCCTTCAACCAATTGATGGCCATTAGCAAATTCCCAGTCGAATTCATGTGAACTTGATCCACGGTTAGCGTTTTCCCGCGTTGCTCCCTTAAGTATGTTGTAAATGACTGAAACTGAGGTACGAGAATGGCTTCGAATTCCGCCGCGACTTCTCTTATTATTCGATTATAGGGAAGAAGACGTTCATTCTTCCCGTCGTTCGAATCTTCGGATAGGATTGTCGTTTCCATTAATATCAAGGATGACCCCGTTTTGCTTTTCGTTTCAGCCAATAATTCCCTATAAGTATCTCTGAAATCATCGCAGCTGACGTTTTTCCATTCATCATTTATGCCAATAGAAACGGACAACCAGTCCGGCTTTAACTCGATTACATCTTCATTCCAACGTGCCTTTAGATCCAATATCGTCTCACCACTTATCCCACGATTCTCTACCTGCAAAGAGATCTCTGGACGTACGATCGATAAGTAATCCCGTACGATGCGTACATATCCACCTCCAATATTTTCAGGATCATCCTTTCTGCCGCAATCCGTAATGCTGTCGCCAATAAATATAATTTTTTGTCCTTCCTGTAGCAACATGTGCATCGCTCCCTTTTATTTATTTAATAGATTGTAAACGAGTTGGGCTGCTTCCGCCCGCGTCGCACTGCTCTGAGGCGCAAACAAGTTACTTCCTCTTCCACGCACCAATTTCGCTTCTTCGGCAGCGACAATGTATGGTAGAGCCCATCTCGGAATATCATGCGCATCGGTGTAGCCGACTGTCGCCTCCGACTTCGGTTGAATGCCGGCCGAACGCACGATCATCGTGACCATTTCCGCTCTGCTGATGAATTTGTCTGGGGCAAACTGATTTACGCTTATCCCTGAAGTGATCCCGGCTTTAATTGCTGCCGCTACACTATCCGCATACCAGGCATCCGCTTTTACGTCGATGAACGTATTGTTCACACCATCGGCTTTCAGGTTTAAAGCATTCGCCAGTAAAGTTACGAATTCTGCTCTGGTCGTCTTTCCTTCAGGGTTAAATCTTATTTCATCCACACCATTGACAATATGCTTTGCTGCCAAAATTTGAAGCATTCGCTTCGCCCAGTGACCTACCTTCACGTCGCTGAAAGTCTTGTTATACTCCATGACCGAATACACGCTAAGATGCTGCAGCGTTACCTTAACTTGATTCATGACCTCATCGATTTCACCGCCGACATATTCCCATTGCTTCTTCGCCTTATCGTAATAGTAAATACCGAGAAGCTTCTGATCGACTTGACTGGAATCATAAGGAAGAGATAGTGTAATGCCGCCTGAGACTATATCGATTGCGATTTCACGATTATCGGCAGTCTTGAGTTTTACTTCGAAATCATAAACTTCACCTGCGATTTTCATCGTCGCTTTGCTGCCGCTGATCGGCGCGTTTAATATAGCTGAATCGTTGATAGGACTCATGGTCACTTCAATCAAAGAACCGGCGTTAATGCCTGATTGTTTTCTGAGATTATCCAGCGTCTCTTGACTTACGGTAATTGACACTTTACCTAAGTATACTTGAAGCGGATAATTCCGGACCTCCGATAAGAGGACGACAGCTTTCGATTGACCCTCATCCAACTTCACTTGCGCCGCCCCGTCCTTAATCTCTACCTTAGAGTGAACGTTGCCGACTTGGCTTCCAGGACTTCCGCTATCTTTCTCGCCTAAAGCAACGATTGCTACTTCGTTAGATTGACCGCTTTCGCCATATGCATCGTAGGCTTCCGCAATAAAGTAATAGGTCGTTCCCTTTGTCAGCCCAGATACAGTAAAATGGGTCACGCTTCCCGCATCAATCTTGCTCGAATGCACTCCGCTGTCTGTACCGTACTTAATGTTATAACCTGTTGCTCCGGCTACCGCTCCCCAACTTAATTGCGCCTCTCCATTTCCGACTATCGCGCTAATCGTTGGAGTTTCAAATATCTGTTTGCCAAGAATCAAATACCCATATTGAATCGGGGCTTTTCCCGCGCCGATCCCGCTGTTGTATTCAATCCATCCGTTTCGGGCATCTCCATTACCCGAGTTGATGAAGCTTCCGTCGCTATAATTGGCAAGTACAGAGATCCCTAAGGCGGATCCGTCTTTAACTGAAATTCCTCCCGGGATGATTTCGCCCCAAGGAATACTCAATTCGTAACTAGTAGACTTCGTCGCTTCGTCTCTGGAAATCTCCATTTCGCCTACTGTAAACTCGCCTGCAGCTTTGCCGGCAATGGCATTGTAACGATACCCGACAGCCTGACCTTCGTCTGTTAATCCAAATGCGAATTCAGAGTATCCTTTGCTTCCCGGAACAGCTCCTCTATCGGGATCTATGGCAATCTGAATGCTGGAGCCTTTCCACAAATCGGCCGCATTCGAGATCGGCAAACGGTGTACATCTTCCATAACCTTAATTGCGATATACAAATTGTCATTATCCCACCTTGTATGCCCAGAAGCATTTAACCTTTGCGGAGACCACTGATCAGCGAAAGTGCTTTCAATACTCTTCACCTGGGCTCTCTGATTCATGACAAACTCGGGCAAACCCCATTCTTGGATTGAGCCGTCAATTGTCGGCTTAGATTGTGTGAATAAGCTGCGCAAGGCGGTAACTTGTTTGTTTACATTAATTCGTCTCGACTCGGTAACACTCCCCGTCATATCGTAAACCTTGTATTGCAGAGTATGCTCTCCATTGCTTAAGCCCTTTACGGTATATGCATAAGGAGATACCGTCATTTCCTGTATCAATCTATCATCCACGTACAGCTCTACTTTTTGAATGGGTTGTATTCCCGCGATATAAGGCATAGTCTGTAAATCGGCAACATTTAATTGATAACCATCACGAAAGGTTGCAAAATCAACAATTTTCGGTTCCTCGATTTCTGGGACAGTCGGTCCGGTTGTTAGATGAACAGCCTCTGAAGCAGCCCCAACATTTCCGCTCCGGTCTTCCACTTCTACCTTGTAATAATACGTCGTGTTTGGCTTTGCTTCTTCCCTGTCAATAAAATTTGTCGTAGCGGATTCTCCCACCATATTGGAATAAGCTGGCGAAAACGACGCTTCTTCACTTCTATAGATGTTATAATGCAGAATCCCGTTCCCTTGATCTTCTCCCTCCGCCCAGGATAACTCCGCATAACCATTAAGCGTCGCAGTAACTTGATTTACTGTCGAAGGAATCGATTCATCAATAGGCAGAACTTGTGTATTGCCGTCAAACCCTGTACCCTGTTGCCATGATGCAAGACTCGAATAGGTCATCCCATGATAAATCGAGCTAAAGGAAAGCGATTCATTAGCGACATAATTATGATCAATAACATCAAAGTTCGTATTTTGAGCAATATCGAAAATATTGAAGTTTGTTATTCCTCTTGCAATCGCAACGTGATTATCATGAATCTTATTTCCCGTCCACGTTCCATGCGGATTAGAAGCGCTGTTGATCGCGGTCGTATTGTCTACGTCTACGATGATCATATTATTTGCGACATCTAGATCATGCTCTCCTGATGAGAGATCGGGTCTTCCCGTAAAATTACCGAGCGCGATTTGACCATTCCCGTTTGATTGTTGCCCTTGATTGCCTCTGACTTTGTTATTCCATATTTTCGAGCCGTAATTACTCATTGTCGTTATTCCGTTACCTTTGTTATCGTGCGCGTAATTATACTGTACGGTGATATTGTCACAGTACCAATCCACATTGACCCCTGATCCGTCATAACCCGATCCCGCGTCCTTCATGTTATAAACTTCATTAAATTTAATTACGGAATCCCGAGAGGCGATGATCCACAAGCCTCCAGGCCCCCAAGTATCGATGCCAAGACCTCCGTCATGAACAACATTTCTTTCTATAACGGAATGATGAGCATCTTGCAGAACGATTCCTTGACTAGCAGTATGATGAACGTAATTTCCGCTGATTTTAAATCTTCCAAAAAGCATCTGGGAGCGCAAATCCTCGTTTTTCGCGGTATCCCATCCAGCAGTGGTTATTCCATACCACCCCACATTATGGACCTCATTGTTGATAATCGAAACATCAGTTGCAACCTCTTTGATGTCGGTTCCCGGAATCATTGCCGCAATCATAATTCCATTGCTGTTACTGTTGTAATTAGCGCTGTATACTTCATTCTCTTCAATTCGAAGATTTTCGTACCGCTGTGCATTATCATAAATAACGTAAATGCCTGCAGTAATATTGCTCCACGATAACGTTGAAGATGTAAGGATGTTAACGGCTAATCCCTTAATCGTCCAATGGCTTAAATTATGTCCAGTGACAACACTTCCACCACTCGGGGCATTCCACGAGATGACAGGCTTAGCGCCTGAGCCGTAGGAAGAAACAGTAATCGGATTTCCCTTCGAACCAGAGCCTTTCAAAACAAGCGGTTCATTCCATGCGTCACCCGATTTCAAGAGGATGGAATCCCCTGCACTGAAAGTCGAAATATTGATTTTATTAAGAGTTTTCCATGCGCGTTCAGCGCTTAAGCCATCGTTGGCATCATCGCCAGTGCTGGAACTAACATAGTAAGTTGTTTGACCATCCGAATTAACAGGTGCTAACACCTTTTGTACCTCGATATTATCAAAGTCCGCAGTTGCACTCGACATATTCAAAGCAATCTTTCCGGTTGCAAAAGATGTGTCTTCTGTGGACAGTAGTTTAACGCCGTTAATATAAAAGTCGATGTATTTCCCCCCTGCTACACCTTTGAATGTGTAGGACTTGCCCTTATCCATGCTGAAAGCCGCTTCTGAAAGCGTTGTCACTACTCCGTTCCGTACTTTAACAATCTGGATTTTCCCAGCTTCAGTATACTGTAGATCGTATCTGTTTTGACTATCCTGATATCTTAGGCTTAAGCCAACCGCTCCATCCTCACTTATAGCTGTCGGAATAACTTGAGCTTGTACGGAATAATCAGCCCAAGTGCTATTGCCTGTATAGGAAATACCACCGCCACTCTCCGTTTGCGAATAAACTTGATTAGCAGACAGATATGTAACGGCAACATTATCGAATTGCGCCGTTGAGGCCCATGAGGCAAGCGCAACCTTACCGGATGAAATATAACCGTCATCGTCCGTAGTCTCTATAACCAAAACACCGTCTCTATATACACGGATTTGATTCCCTATCACATCGATTTTCAGATGCACAAACCTCGAGACATCAAGAGAATCATCTTCATATGCTTTTAACCATTCTTGAGCGCTGCCGTTCTGTTTCATCAACCTGATGTACGATTCACTCATATACAAATAGTAAAAGTGTTGGTTATCCTGATGCCGAAATTCCAGCATCGCTCCAGCGCCGCTGATCAGCTTCACATCAGCTTCAAAGGAGTAATCTGTCCAAGCATTGCTCCCAGCAATTAGTTCTGCTAACCCGTTGCTGGAACTCTGTTGATAGACTTTAGAAGATTCGACTTGTACGCTAGACCACTCGCCCCCATTATTAGTCCACCCTGCAGCACTTCCATTCTCAAATTCATCAGAAAATAAAGTTACTCCCGTACTATTAACGGTAGCCCAGGTTCCGCTTTCGTCGGTCCAGCCTGTAGCATCTTCATCTTCAAAATTGTCAAAGAAAATCGAGCTTTCATCTGTTTGAGCATATGAAATATTCGTTCCCGTTGGCCAGCTCGTCGTCAACAGCATCACAATCATCACAACTAGGAAAACTCGACTCCAGATCATTTTTTTCAATTTAATAACCCCCCTGTGATTGGATCCCCCTCATAACATCATTATCCTATCACTCCGTCCAGCTCCATTAACATGTACTTATCTTTGGAACTGTTATGTGTTTTGGTGGTATTCTCGTAATCGAACGGTCTACCGACCATTATGCTATTGTAATCCTTGACACCGACGCGCCCAGCGAAGAAAGAAAAAGTACCATTGGTAGACATGGTAGCGCAAATCAGAATGACAGGCGCCTTATCGAAGTATCGTCAAATAACCCCCGCCTTTTTGGAAGAGGGGGGTTATTTGACGCTAACGTTTGAACATATTCCTTCGAAGCGTCTCCCACTCCCTGCGCGCGGACTGAACCCCGGTATTTCCCATTTGCAGTTGGTGATCAATCATTTGTACAGCACTATGACAACTAGCCTAACACAGGGGGATCATGCTCTAAGAAACAATCACCATTGGAATTCTCCTCTCTCTATCAAAGCAAGGAGAAAACCTTGATCC
>NZ_JBFUHJ010000314.1:0-6437 GCF_056402455.1 Paenibacillus sp. P4_A7
CCCCTATCTTGGTGTCATCTTATATTTTGATAAGAAGGGCAACGTACTCTTTAACAATCGCGAGGTAACGGATTCATTCATGAATCAGTCCTCTAATCTGTTGTCCAAGGTGAACGGTGTCACGTTCTCGGGGCCGAAAAAAACGGCATATCGCTATGGCGAGTATGAGGTATTCTCGCTGATACGCCCAGTTGAATCGCCGGGAGAGAATACTGAGACTAACYCGTATTTTGTTTATATGGAAACCAATGTGAAGCTTTTTGAGAAGCTCTTGAATAAGAATCAGTATGGAATGAACGTTTCTCATGTGCTCCTTAATCAATCGGGAGAAGTAGTATTCAGTGATATCCCGCAGGAAGATATCTCGGAAAGCAGCAATCAAGAGTTTCAACAGATGGAGGGAAGTTTAAGAACGAACGGCTATTATTTATATAAGGTAAAAAGCGAACAAGGCTGGAGCCTGATCGTAAAAATACCCAAATCGGAATTTAATCGGGAATTCACGAGCTGGCTTATTAAATTTGTAATCGTTTTATTTGGCGGAATGGCAATCAGTATTATATTTGCATTCGTCATTTGGCGTTCTCTCTACCGTCCTTTGAAAAAAATCGGACATGAGATAACACAGATGGATGTTCTTCATGCGGACAAGCCGATGCTATTGACACGTGTTATGGAATTCGATGTACTCGTTAAGAAGATCAATCAAATGAGAGAGCGAATTCAGTACTTATTCAAGGAAGTGGAGGCGCGCGAACGCGCAAAACGACATTTGGAAGTAGAGAAGCTGCTTTATCAGATTAATCCGCACTTTATTCATAATACGCTCAATTCAATCCAGTTCATGGCGAGAATGAATGGTCAAATAGAAATCGATCGCATGGTATCCATCTTTACGAGGGTGCTTCATTACAATCTCGACAAGAGAGGTGAGACTGTTGATTTGAAGGAAGAACTGAAGGCGCTTCAGGATTACATCGAGCTACAACAGATTCGGTACGATTATGAATTCATGGTACGTTTTCATGTTGAGCAGGAGATCATGGAATCGGTAATACCGATTCCAAAGTTCATTTTGCAGCCTGTTGTAGAAAATGCGCTTTATCACGGAATGGACCATAATGAGGGATCGATAGAAGTAAATATTACGCAGGCTGATCCTAATTACGTGGTCATACAAATTATCGACAACGGGGGCGGAATGACTGAAGAAGAAATTGTTCGTCTTCTATCAGATGAGAGTCATAAATCAAGCAAATCAGGACTAGGAATTGGATTGAATTATGTTAAAAGAATGCTTGAGGCACACTATGAGAATGATTACTCTTTTGATATAACAAGTAAAATAACAGAAGGAACGATCGTAACCCTACGACTTCCGACGGTAAATGTGGAAAAAGTAAGTAAGTTAGTATGAAAAAAGTCACTCGAGGTTGGAAAATGGTCCGAAAAACGTTTTGTACCATTGTAAATCAACGATAATCCCTATGTTTTCGACCGAATACTCATTCGCATAATGGACAAAATCAATTAGGATTACGGAGTATACAAAATAAGTATTAGGGGGAAATAGTGCATGTCGAAAAAATGGCTATTGCTTTTGTTAGCGTCACTCCTTTTGGTAGTAACAGCATGTGGCAATACGAATACAAACAGTAAGAACAGTCCAACAAATGAAAGCGAAGGGGATCCGGCACTGACTGATCCCAATGGGAAGTATGGCGAGCCCGTAACGCTCAAGATCGCAAAGAACTTCAATACTAAGGATTTGAAGCTCCCGAATGGAGATACGCTAGAGGTTAATGAATATACGAAATATCTCGAAAAAAAATATAACATTAAAGTTTCCTTCGCTTGGCAAACGGAAACGACTGACGCTTATCAGCAAAAAATTKGCGTAGCGATTGCAAGTCAAGATCTTCCTGATGCTTTTATTGTGAATGAGCAGCAGTTGAAACAGCTAGTTAAAGCGGATCTGATCGCTGACTTGACTGATGTCTATGCTAACAATGCAAGTGAACAAATTAAGGGCATTTATGATTCTTACGAGGATCGTGTTCTTGGCAGAGCTACATTCGACGGTAAATTGTATGCGCTACCAAATACGAGTATCGGGGGGCAGCATGCTTTCACCTGGATCAGGCAAGATTGGTTGGATAAATTGGGTCTAGAAGTACCAACTACGCTTGATGAGCTTGAAGCAGTAGCTAAAGCATTCATGGAAAAGGATCCAGACGGCAACAACAAAGCAGATACAGTGGGCTTTACCGCGCTTCCTACTCTTACAGGCTATAACTCGAACCACACATTAGATCCTATTCTTGGCGTATTCCACGCTTACAAAGGACAATTTATTGCAGATGCTTCGGGTAACGTCGCTTACAGCTCCACGCTGCCGGAGATGAAGACGGCACTTGGCAAGCTACAAGAAATGTATAAGTCCGGTCTAATCGATAAAGAGTTTGCAATACGTAAAGATGCCAATGAGCTAATAGCAAGCAATAAGGTCGGTATATTGCTCGGACCATGGTGGGCACCTTACTCTCCGCTCGGTGATTCCGTGAAAAATGATATGAAGGCGGAATGGAAACCTTATTCGGCACCTTTGGACACTGAAGGGAAACTTAATGTTTTTGACCAAGACCCGACATCGAGCTTTCTAGTAGTCAACAAGAAATACAAAAATCCTGAAGCAGTTGTTAAAATATTAAACACGGAAACAGCAGCAAATCGATCACTGGATCCCGATGCAGTGGGCATTTATAAGGGTCTGGGCATTACTTGGACAGCTTGGCCGTTAGCGGTTCAGCTAGACAAAGAAACAGCTGCTTATGACACGTATTTGGAAGTTAAGAAAGCTATCGATGCTAATGACCCATCCGAGCTAAGAATCGAATTAAAGGGCTATTATGACGATTACTTAACGAATAAAGAAAATCCTAAGAAGGACATCCCGATCTGGTCGAACGCAATAGCGAGAATAGATGGATCAGCAGAACTTGGTTCCGACAAAATTAATATTGTTAGAAATATGTTTTTCGGTAAAACAGACACTATGACACGTAAATGGGCGATTCTAACGAAGCTTGAGAATGAAACATTCTTAAAGATTGTTATGGGTGATGAGCCTGTCGATAAATTCGACGACTTCGTTACGGAGTGGAAGAAAGTCGGAGGTGACGAAATACTTAAAGAAATCAATGCGGAGATAAAAAAATAGTCAGATCAAAGCGAAGGGGCGCTGCTTATATGAACAGTGCCCTTTTTCATTCCACAGATGGGTGGCAGGTACTATGAAAAACAAAAATTTTATTGTTAATTATCATCTAATGCTTCTGCCGGGTATCGTATTACTCTTTATCTTTTCCATTATTCCTATGTTTGGCATTGTCATCGCATTTCAGGATTTTATACCAGGTATTAAGATATGGGAACAAGAATGGATTGGTCTTGAAAATTTCAAATTCATGATGGATATTCCAGACAGCAAACAGGTCTTGATAAATACGATTGTTATTGCATCATTTAAGATAATCGCCGGTTCGATTGTGCCGATCGTGTTCGCTTTGATGCTGCATGAAGTTAAGATAAGTTGGTTTAACCGTATCGTGCAAACGATCGTCTATTTGCCGCATTTTATGTCATGGGTTATTTTGGCAGGAATTATGGTATCCATGCTTTCCTTGGATGGAATTATTAATATGGTATTCAAGTTATTTGGCTTAGAACCTATCATGTTTTTGGCAAGCAACAGCTGGTTCCGTCCGATTATAATTGGAAGCGATGTATGGAAGGAGTTCGGCTTCTCTGCAATCGTTTACTTGGCAGCTTTAACCGGCATTAACCCATCCCTCTATGAGGCCRCTGAAATTGATGGTGCAAATCGATTCAAAAAACTAATTCATATTACTCTTCCGGGTATTACACCAACGATTGTATTGCTTGCTACATTAAGCTTGGGCAATGTATTGAATGCAGGCTTTGACCAGGTTTTTAACCTATATAACCCGCTGGTATATTCTTCGGGCGATATCATTGATACGTATGTATATCGAATGGGTTTAATAGAGAATCAGTATGGGCTGGCTACAGCCGTAGGTCTTTTGAAATCTRTAGTTTCCATTATTTTAATCATGATCTCTTATAAGCTTGCTGCGAAGTACGCCAATTATAGAATATTTTAATGCAAAGCGGGGTGTTGCTTTATGGTAAAATCAAGTTCACTACTAAATAAAAGCGTAGACGTTACAATTCTCATCATTCTTGTCTTGCTATCATTTCTATCTCTATTTCCACTCTTGCATACGCTTGCTCTCTCATTTAGTGAAAAAGCGGCTGCCAACGCTGGTCAGGTCGTATTATGGCCGAAGGGCTTTAATTGGTCTTCCTATAAAATCATTCTGGAGGACCAGCGGTTTTTCTCCGCGTTCAAAGTATCCGTCGAGCGAGTTTTGCTTGGGGGAGCCGTTAACATGGTGCTTACCGTTATAATGGCTTACCCTCTATCGAAAGGAAGTAATGTGTTTCCAGGTAGAAGCGTTTACATGTGGTTTCTTGTTTTCTGTATGCTATTCTCAGGCGGCCTAATTCCATTGTATATGACCGTCACAGAGCTTAATCTTCAGAATACATTATGGTCACTTGTTTTGCCTGGTGCTGTGCCGGTCTTCAACGTTATTTTAATTATGAATTTTTTTCGGAATCTACCTAAGGAGCTTGAGGAGGCTGCGGTTGTTGACGGCAGCGGGCCTTGGCAAACCTTGCTCCGCATTTATTTACCAGTCTCCTTGCCTTCGCTCGCAACTGTAACCTTGTTCAGTATCGTTGGACATTGGAATGCATTTTTTGACGGGCTCATATTTATGAGCAAGCCAGAAAATTATCCTCTCCAAACCTATATTCAACAGTTGGTCGTCAGAGTTGATCCGGAGTTACTGAAAGGAATGACTACCGATGATCTCATCCAAATCGCCAAAGCGTCCGATCGTACGCTCAATGGGGCGAAATTGATCGTTGCCATGATTCCGCTTCTTGCCATTTATCCATTCCTGCAGAAATACTTCGTGCATGGGATCGTATTGGGATCGGTTAAGGAATAATAATTATAATAAACGGAGGGTACGAATTATGAATGAAATAACAACCGTGCATGTCGTATTCAAGACGCACTTGGACATTGGGTTCACTGACTTAGCTAGCAATGTACTGAAAAAATACAAGGAAAACTTTATTCCTAAAGCACTCGAATTGGCGGAACAGATGTCCAGCCCAGAGGATAAATACGGTTTCGTATGGACGACCGGCTCGTGGTTAATTCAAGAATATTTGTCTGATGCTTCGGAGGATGAGAAGCTGCGAATGGAGAGGGCAATCCATAGCGGACATATCGCTTGGCACGGACTGCCGTTTACGACCCATACCGAGATGATGGATGCCTCTCTGTTTAAACATGGACTATCTATTGCTAGTAGATTGGACCAGAAGTACGGGAAGAAGACGATTTCGGCGAAAATGACGGATGTTCCAGGACATACACGATCTATTGTCCCTCATATGGCGGCACAAGGAATTCAATACCTTCATTTGGGTGTTAACCCCGCATCAAAGGTGCCAAGCGTGCCTTCAATGTTTGTATGGAAGAACACGGATGGATCAGAGCTTATCGTAAACTATGCAGATAATTACGGAAATACGGCTCAAGTTGAAGGATTGGATGAGGTCTTGCATTTCGCCCATACTGGCGACAATAATGGACCGCCATCTATTGAGGCCATTCACGAAGAATTCGAAAGGCTAAGAAAACTTTTTCCAGGAGCCAGAGTAATTGCATCGACAATGGATGCTTTCGCGGAGAAGCTAATCTCTGTCAAGCATAAACTTCCTGTCTTGACCGAGGAAATCGGCGATTCGTGGATTCACGGGACGGCTGCGGATCCGATGAAAATGACGAAGTTTCGAGAATTGCAGAGGATACGGGTACGTTGGTTGGAGGAAGGTAGATTAATCGAAGGAACAAATGAATGCAATTCCTTCTCAGATAATCTGTTGCTCGTGCCAGAGCATACGTGGGGCATGGATGAGAAGARGTTTCTCGGCGATTATACTAACTACAACCGCAACAGCTTCGATAAGGCAAGAGAAAAGGGCTTCGTTGGGAAAGACGCCGTCCCCTCAAAGTATCAATATATCGGAGCGTTTGCAATGGATCCCGAGGATGATATGTCCAAAGCGCAATTCAATGGTTTCGTGAATGGAGGCCAACGCTCGTACCAGGCTTTGGAAAGTTCATGGCAGGAGCAGCGGAATTATTTGGAACAGGCTATTAATGCTTTAAGCGAGGACAAGCAACAAGAAATTCGTGAGGCGCTGCTACAGCTGGAACCGACTGAAGATGTATTGAAGAACGGTATAGCAGTTGCGCCATATACTATTTATTC
>NZ_JBFUHJ010000315.1:0-6391 GCF_056402455.1 Paenibacillus sp. P4_A7
CCTTTAGACTCATTTATTCGCATACAAAAAATGACTTTAACCCTTGTAAAATAAAGGATTTAGCATATTTATAACATTAGTTTATATTATGATTTCGTAAAAATTCACACTATATTTATGATAAATAAGGGACTATTGTCTAGCTTGCTGAAAAACAAGGATAAATTTATCTATTCGACATTTTTTGCAGCTATTAATTACAATTAAAAATTACAATTTCTTCACACTTTCACCTCAATAAAAATAAAAAAACTAAGCTTTTCCGTCTAAACGGATCAACTTAGTTCCAAAAAATCATCTATTGATGATTTGTAGAAAGCTTTTTTAGTGTCTGTTCCCTTAGTTATCAATAGCCTGTCGGGATTTTTTTACTAGCAATCAGGATTAATGGACATGACTAATTGACTTGATTCACAAGCTTCATGACCATATCGCGCGTTAGCTTGTTACCGCCGGCAGCAATAAGCTTTACTGTAGCATGAGCTAAAGTAAGTGGTATTTTGCAGAAGGTTACTGCTGGGCCAGACTTCAATTCCTTCACATACGCATCAGCCAGCTTTAAATTGCGACGTGTATACTGAAGCATTTCCTTTTGTCCCCAACCCTCTGGAAAAAAGTTTACTCCCCGCTCCGCATCCTCCGCTTTATTGCGTAGAATATTTACGGCTTGGAGCCCTCTGCCGAAGGCAACGGCTTTCACACTATCGGATTTTGTACCATCATGCCAAAACCATATTTCGGACAGCATTTCTCCGACCATACCCGCCACGCTGTACGTATAACGATCCAAATCCGCTTCCGTCCGAATCACAAATTGATGTTCAACCCATTCGGCCATTTCCTTTGCCATCATGGATGTGTATCGATAAACAACATGGTTAACGGATGATGGACAAAGAATTGCCCACTCGTCTAACTGCATCGTAACCGCCGGAAGTACATCCTTATATGGAGCAAGTAGCTTTTGTGTTCTATCGATCACGTCCGAGGATTTAAAAGCTTCATGAAGTCCGAGCAGCAGCTCGATCTTCAAGGAATCTGCGATTTCTTCATGATCCTCGATCTCATCAATTGCACGCATACATAAATAGGCAGAAGTTACTGCCTCTTTCACGCCTATACCTAGGCGACTAATCGGAATATAGAAAGTTCTGCTTGTTTTTTGTAACATAGTCATTGCAGTATTCAGAGTAAATACCCCTTTCAGAACAGTTCAACTTATTTAGGTTAACCTCATATAAAAAATTCTACATGTTTATACCGCGCTGTGCAACCGATGTTACAAAAAAGAGCCCTGATTTGAAGCGATTTTCAAAAAAAATCATCCATGAGCAACGATAATAAAGATAATCCACGAATGACAATGTTGTTTTTACTATTTTACACATGCTGATCAATATAAACCCATGGATATAAGTGCCATTTTCTTATCCATTTATCATTTCGTTATCTTGCTGTTACAATCGAGAATGCGTACAAATGCTCAATTGTAGGGTTATACTTATCGTAGTGATAATCAGTTGAGAGATGACTGGATAGTTATAGGGAGGTATTTGAATTTATGAAAAATAAACCCTGTTTACCGATCTATTGGACGTTATTGACACATGAGGATTGGAATATGCATATTGCAGCCACGTCTGAAGGACTTTGTTATGTGGGCTCTCAAAATCAACCTTTTGATGAATTAGCTGACTGGGCAAATGTCCGTTTCCCGGGCTCTGCATTGATTCAGAACGATGAGATACTGCAGCCCTATGCGTCGGAGCTTATCGAATATTTGCAAGGAACACGCAATAGCTTTAATATCCCCTACGACTTTCACGGGACACCCTTTCAATTGGCTGTCTGGAACGCACTCTGTAACATTCCTTATGGTCAAACAAAGTCGTATTCGGAAATTGCTGAGCAAATTGACAAGCCAGCCGCTGTTCGCGCAGTTGGTTCTGCTATTGGCGCAAATCCCGTATTGATCACTGTGCCCTGTCATCGTGTAATAGGGAAAAACGGAGCTCTAACTGGCTATCGCGGTGGTATCGACATGAAAACGATGCTGCTGAATTTGGAGAAAAACGGTCTAGCTCTACTCAAAGGTATACAGCATGGATAATCATCTTGCTGTGCGCATAAACGATCTGGATTGGGACTCTATTCAAATATCATTAGACGAGATAGGCTATGCCAAACTCCCCTCCCTGTTAAATAAAACGGAATGCAAAGAAATAATCGACACTTATGAGAAGCAAGATTATTTTCGCAGCACGATAGATATGGCTAGATATCGCTTCGGAATAGGTGAGTATAAATATTATGACAAGCCCCTTCCCGAATCACTGTTACAGCTCCGCGTAGGATTTTATCCAGAGCTTGCGAAAACGGCTAACCGCTGGCTTAATCAATTAGGTCAATCTCCTGAATACCCACTAACACTGGAATTGTTTCTGGATCAATGCCACGAACAAGGTCAGAACCGTTCAACTCCACTCATATTAAAGTATGAAGTAGGAGGATATAACTGCCTGCATCAGGATTTGTATGGGCAAGTGGCTTTCCCCTTTCAGATCGTATTCGCCCTGAATCAAGAAAAAGTAGACTACACGGGTGGTCAATTTCTTCTAGTGGAGCAAAGACCACGTGCACAAAGCCGCGGCCACGTTATAACTCTGGAACAAGGAGAAGGCTTTATTTTCCCGACGAATCATCGTCCCGTATTAGGTACACGCGGCCATTATAAAACGACTCTCAGACATGGCGTTAGCACGGTTACGTCTGGGACACGATATAGTTTGGGCATTATTTTTCATGATGCAAAATAAAGCTATCTAGATAACCGGATTGGAGTCTTAACATGAAAAAAGAATATTTATATAAACATCCGAAGACACTCTTAAATAAAGGAACTGGCTTTCTGTCCGGCTATAGTCATTCGCTTAATCCTTATACAGGTTGCATATTTGGCTGCTCATATTGTTATGTGAGGCAAATGCCAGTGTCTACATTCCGGAATGCGGAGTGGGGAACATGGGTTGATATCAAGATGGATGCAGCAGAAGTATTCGGGAAAGAGCTTCAGCGAGCCCAAAAAAAAGGTCCAGTTACCATCTTCATGTCTTCAAGCACCGATCCTTATCAGCCCATCGAGCATAAAGAAAAAATAACCCGGTCTTTACTAGAAGTCATGATTGAAAACCCACCTGATTTTTTATTCGTCCAAACCCGCAGTCCGCTTGTTCGTCGAGACATTGATCTGCTTATTCGTCTTGGAGAGAAAGTCCGTGTTAGCATGACAGTGGAAACGGATCGAGAGGACATCCGAAAACATTTTTCGCCGGAGGCTCCTCCGCTCAGTGCTAGATTTAAGACACTTCAATTACTGGCTGAAGCAGGCGTTCCGACACAAGCAACGATTGCGCCAATGCTGCCGAGTACTGAAGGTTTTGCCGAGACACTGCGCCCACTAGTCAATCGCGTCTGTCTCGATGATTATTTTATGGGAGACGGAAGTGGAGGAAAACGAACACGTCATTTAGGCATAGATGCTTTGTATAAAGAGCTGGGCTTGGAAGAATGGTATCATCCTTCCGCTTATCGACTTGTTTATGAGCGTTTGATGCAAGTATTTCCAGAGGATCAAATCTATGTGAGTCAGAAAGGGTTTGAGCCTTAAGCACATTTTAATTATCGTTTCATGCCACGAATCAATTGTTTCGTTTCATTATCGACACGATGTGATTCTGTAATTTTTTGCAGAGCTTTGTTATACGTGAAATCATCTAACGAATTATTTGCTAAATAGGTCATGGTTGGCTCAGGCAGCTTCACGTAACAGATGGATAATGCCCAAGCAACAGCCATCTTAACATAATAGTCCTTACAAATGGTGTTGTCCAAACGAGTTAAAACGCTGTCGATATATTCCTCTTCTATATAAAAGTTAAGAAGCATAACTACTCCAAAACGTATTTCATATTCCTTTTCTGAAGAAAGATAAGGCTGCAGAAAACCCCATACACGTGCCTTTTTCGTCTTCGTGAACTTTAGTCCGGCACAAAAGCTATCACATACCGACCAATTATTAATTTTAGGGACAAACTCAGCCACATAACGCAGTATTTCTTCAACATCAGTTTTTATATATCCAATAACCATACCTTGCAGCATAACTTCTTCAAAAAAATCACTCTCTGCCTGCTCAAGGTAAGCTCTCCAATCGTCGTTTACAATTGTTTTGGCCAGCTTACGCAGCTCCGGTAGTCGAACTCCCATTACATTATTAATAGTTGGGATAAGCGCCGCTGAAAATTTTTGATATTTCTCATCTGCCATTTGAAATAACTGTTCCTTAATTGTTGTTTCCACTGCATTACTCCTTGTCCTTATTACGATTCAAATGAGATTTCCCATAGATAAATGGAAGCTACGGAGCCTAAAGGCGAGTATCTGAGACGGTATTGTTCAAACTGTTCCTTTGTAATAGAGGGAATTCCATATAACTTTATCATACCTCTACGAATAGCAATATCTCCCCAACTGACAATATCACGGCGTTCCATCGAATTGAGCAGCAGCATTTCCGCCGTCCATTGACCGACTCCCTTTAACGTCATCAGCTTTTTAATGACTTCCGCATCTGATAAATTATGAAGTTCCTCCAAATCAAAACTGCCTTGAGTGATGATCTGAGCAATATTTTGAATACAAACAGCCTTTTTCATCGTTAACCCGCATTTTTGTATATCGTCAGCAGATTTTATGGCGAGATTATTCGGAGAAATCTCTCCAAGCTGCCTCTGCATTCTTTCCCAGATGGTATGAACCGCTTTAACTGAGATGAGCTGGCCTACAATGGCATAAACGAGAGCAGTGAACAGATCTGGAATGATCACACGCTCAACCTTGCCCATACGTGTCATCGCAGCGCCAAGTGTTTCATCCACACTTTTCAGGTAATCTATTTCTTCTTGCCCATAGTTAAACGATTTTGTTACAACGGTTCCCATTCGACCATCCCCGCCCTGACTTTATTACACTCCCTTAATTCTACCACTAAACTTAGGCTACTTTAACTATACTTCAACATCATGCTTTTGTACGGATAGTCGAATAGAACAGCAAGATAATGAAAACGAGTTGTCAACAATATTACAATACGATGTTTACAAACGATTTATTTAAGTTATAATTTTCATATAGGAAAGCTTAGGCTTTAGAGGAGTGTGCGAGATACATGGACAACTTTCAATTTGACGAACAAAAGACAACATCACTACGCCATAAAATTACTGACGATATCCGTAAAGCTATTTTTAAAGGTCACTTAAAACCGGGAAGCCGTCTTCGAGAAGTAGAAATCTCCAAACAAATGGGCGTCAGCCGTGGGCCGATTCGTGAAGCGATGCGTATGCTTGAGCAAGAAGGACTGCTATATTCCCATCCCTATAAGGAAACAATGGTCGCTGAAATCACGGATGAAGAAGTGTCAGAGGTACTGATTCCAGTCCGTCTAACACTTGAGAAATTCACCATACGCAAAGCATTGCCCCTGATGGACGAAACTCATTACGATCGACTAAGAACCTTCATCACAGAAATGAAAGAAGGTGCTCAGCAGCAGAATATATCCAAGATGGCGGATTGCGATCTAGCCTTTCATGAATACTTGGTCACATTGTCGGGGATGGGCAACATGATTACAATATGGAAGTCCATCTACAACCGAATCCGACTGCATTTCATTACACAAGTGAGTGCTTACGAGGATCTGAATGTTCTATGTCAAGAGCATGAAAGTCTGCTGCTTACGATCATAGAGGGTGATTCCGACAAAGTATCCGAAGCTCTGACCGCTCATATCAACACGGTCAACTTCGGGATTAAGCAGGGGAACATTTCTTCCACCGAATAAAACGCATAAACAACCTCCTATGTTAAATGATACATTTCAGGATAAAGCGGTGGACTGGGATAGCTATTCGAATACACATTAATGGACAATTTTCTCAATCTTGAACTCCTTAAAAGGCGCGGTAMAGCAGATCATCGTAGATGAATGCTTTACCGCGCCTTTTTGCTCAGTACTTGCAACTAAAGCGCCGAATCAAGTGGATAAATCGGACGCTTTATATGCTTATAATTGAAATGTTGTAAATTGGCACTGCAGCAGCCCGGAGTGTCCAGATAAATAATATGACGACAAACCGAGCCGAATGCGGTTTTCCATGCGACGGCTGCTTTGACGACAATAATATGAAAATCTTCAGCACGCAGGCCGACAGAACCAATATGATTCGGATCCCACGGTCCTACTCGTTTCTCGGTAAGAACGATGGTTAAGTTACCTGCTTCAATAACCGCTGTTTTGCCCATCGTTGCCCATTGTCCTGTCATATAT
>NZ_JBFUHJ010000316.1:0-6383 GCF_056402455.1 Paenibacillus sp. P4_A7
GTAGGTTAGTAGGTTAACCATGAAAATGGAAAGAGGGATTGAAATTGAAGCTGAAAAAGCGTGTCAAAAAAGTCTTTTCTGGTTGTCTGGCACTATCAATGGTAGCGGGAATGATCACATTTGGTCCGGGTGCTCCACATGTAAATGCACTACAAACGTCAGGAACTGCGCCTTATATTAACCAATGGGCAGTATCTGGTCCTTTTACCAATCCGGTGGTTGATAATATTTACGGATTGACACCGCCATCCAGTAGCGAGATGGATTCACCGCCATTCAACCAAACGCAGAAGATTTGGGCTTACACTGCTAGTAGCCCTGACCCAACTCTTTTGAAAGGGTCGTCTAGAGGCTTGAATGTTGACGGAGACCTGAATACAACTTGGCAATCCTCGATGAGTGGAGCCGACAATTCAGGCAGCGGCGGTACAAGGCAAACTAAAGTAGTGCTTGAATATACCGGAAATGTAACATCGATCAGGCTTCATGGATATTACACATCTTCTTCGACACCGTCAACAGACCCGTTTACAGTGAAATATGATGTTTATAACACATCGGGAGTAAAGCTTAGCTCAGGTTCTGTTAATAATGTAACAAATAACATAAATGACATGAAAGTGATTGAGTTTCCTCAGGTTCAGTAAAATGTTGCTTATGTTTTGTTCACGATTGACGCAACAAGTGCAACAAATGGCGGCAGTCGTACCGGTAGCAACTACGGTATGCGTGAAGTAAGTATTTATGCTTTGCCTCCTTCACCACCGGATTTGTCCGGTAACAATGTTACCTATATAACTGGTGTTTCGGCATCTGCCAGCACTACTAGCAATACAAACGGAGCAGCTAATGCGCTGGACGGAAATACAGATTCATACTGGCAGTCGAGCACCCCGCTAGGTTCAGACACAACAGGGTGGGACAGCAATCCAACGTTGACACTGACATTGCCACAGCCTCAAATTGTTACATCCATTCCTTTTGTGGCATACGAAAGCTCGGGCACGTATAAGTTTGCGGTTAACTACAAGCTTTATGATGCAGCGAACAATGTACTTGCAAGCGGAACAAAGTATGATGTATCCGGTTCTGCTACAGACAATCAGAAAATCGACCTCTACTATGGTCTGACCAATGTCAGCAAGGTTACACTGGCTATAGACCCGAGCAATGGTGGATCCAGTACGCTTGACCCGACAAAGAACGGCTTGTTCGGCTTTAGAATTGCCCAGTTGATAGGTACTCCGTTGTTGCAAGGCGTAGCGCCAATCACAGGCTTTACCGGAATTACGGCAACATCCACCTATCAAACAAATGTTGCATCTTTTGCATTTGACAATAATGTAAGCACCTCTTGGCAAGCAAATGATAAACAGGGTGTTGTGTGGGATGATGACTACCCTATTATCACGGCAAACCTGCCACAAATTTCGATGGTCAATTCAATTACGTTCAATATGACGGAAAGATCCGCAACAACTATCTTCCATGTTAGCTATCAGTTGCTTGATTCCGCTTCGAGAGTACTTTATTTCGGAGATACGACGGCTACAGGTGCTAATGCCAATCACACCATTGACATTGGCGTTGGTGTAAATAATGTTTCTAAAATCAAGATGGCAATTAATACTGCCCCTGCAACAGGCATTAACGATTTGTTCGGTTTCAGAGAAATTTCACTTACCGGCAAAGCCATGCCTGATCAGGCACAGCAACCTCTTGGAAACATCGTTCCTGTCGTTGGTCAGTCTTTTGCCGATCCGAGCAGCACAGAAACATCCACTTGGCAATATTTCGACGACCGTATCTTCAATCGCAACTATGACGATTACAATGACTTGATGGGTTACTTTGATGTCAAGCAGGGGCAGGCAACAACCAACAAGTGGGTTGCCGCCGCAACTTATGTTTACAGTCCCAAAGCGCAAACGGCACTGTGGCAGGTAGGCGGTTCGGGTGTGTATAAACTTTTCTCCAACGATATTCTCAGTGGGGAACAAACAGAGATTGCATCTCGTGTTAGCAAGACCGGCACAAGCTATCCAGTCCAATTAAAGCAAGGCTGGAACAAGCTTCTTATCGAAATTCAGCATAAAAACACCGGCACTAACATGAATTTCCTCGGATTTTACACAAGGATTAGCGACAGCAATGGAAACACAATTCCCGGTCTCACCTTTTCTCTAACGGGACCAAACGTAACAAACAACCAACTGACAATTGAAACAACGGGCCTTACTATTGATAAAGCTGCATTCGATGCTCGTAATGCCAATACGCCAGCAAATGACTATCCTTCCAATACACTACCTTATGCTTACGATGAAAATCCATATGTATGGATGGTTGCAAAAATTGACGGCAATCTGAATACATCAGGCATTGCCCCTCAGGCGTCTCCCTTTACATTCCAGGCTGCGGGCGGGAACCCCGGCTATACCTGGGAAATTGCTGACGGTCAGTTGCCTCCCGGTTTGACATTGGCAAAGGGCGGTCACATCGAGGGGATTGTTGCAGACGGTGCCCATGGCACATCACAACAAGATTACACCTTCACAGTGAAGATAACAGATGCTCTAGGCTTTACTGCAACAAAGCCATATACGATCACGGTCAAGGAAAACCCGGTCGATTGGTTTATTGAAGGAAAAATGGCGGCCCTGTCACACACCACAGGAACCATGCCGAATCTTTATGACCCGAACTACAACTATGACGAATGGGCACGCACAGCGAAAGAAATGGGTATGACCATGCTGTCAACAGAAAGTGTTCAAAACTCAATTTATTACTGGCCGTCAATCAACGCAAACTTAACTCCGAGCGTTAGCAATAATATGTACAAATATAACGCTTTGTACCAATCTGAGGACGGCAAATGGCATGTAAAAGACAGAGTTATGCAGGCGAAGCAGGCAGCAGAGCGTTACGGTTTAAAATTTGGTGTGTACCTATCGTCTCAATACAGTGGTATGAACATTATTGAAAGTGATATCCAAGGCTTGGTAGCAAGATACAACCCATGGTATGTCTTTGCCGATGGTAATCCACAGAGCTATGGCAATGTAGACGTAGCATGGAGTTCTGCACGTAACTATAACGATCGTGTATTAATTGATGCAAACCCTGATGCCCAAACTGGTGACCAAGATATTACACTTCACGAGCGTCCATTCTGGAACAGTGAGCCTTACAACGACGCAGGCTGGAGAAATAGTGTGTTGCCACAAACAAAAAAAGTGGCCCATGAGGAATGGAACGACCCCTATACAACAGCATTGGACGTTTGGACAATTTACGCAGGTGGCAACGAACGCGACAGTTGGCCGGAAGCAACAAAGGAAATGATTAATCAATACGGCCACGGTTATGTCATGAATTATGACTCGTCCATAACGGTTACCCGCGGTATGGATAATCTGAGCAGCAATTTGGATAACACCAATATATTCTCAATGGTGCCGATTTCATCGCAGCAATTATCAGATATGCGTACTTCCATTGTAAAGTGGATGGTGAATGCAGGAAGTCCCGACCTGCGTGAGTCTATGTACGGTACAATGCCATACACAATGGATTACACCATTAAACCTGGCTGGCATACTAACCCGCAGAAAGCTATCGCCCACGGGCAGGGTCCTGACTGGGGTTACGCTATGTCTCGTGACCAGTATGTGTATATGCACATGATCCAAAACCAAATTTCTGGTGTGAGCAAGAAAGGCTTTACCGGTCAAGCTTCGATGAGCGGAATTGGTCCTTTCAATTATCCGGTTGACAAGGTCGAGTGGATGAACAAGGGTGCTTCTCTGCCATTCACCACGGAGCAAAACAATGGTAAATACTATATTACGATCGACACTTCAAGCGTGGTTGCCGACCCAATCGACACGATCTTGAAAATTACAACGGAAGACAAGGCAAGAAACTATGCGATGACAAGTGTTAAGTTATTCAGCAGCCAGAAGTCAACCGATAAGCTTCAACTTAGAGCGGAAAGCTATCTGAAAAACTACACCAATGTTTTCGCACCGGCTACACTTAGCTACACAAGTGATAATACAAGCGTAGCAACTGTAGACTCAGCCACTGGTTTAGTAACAGCTGCCGGTGACGGTACAGCTACAATTACAGTTACGGCAACCTATGATGATGGTGTGAACGCTACTCAGGTTAAGACCGACACGTATCCTGTAAAGGTGTCGGGAGATGCGATTTCGGCTGATCTTCCGCTTGTTGGTGTGAATATGCTCACAGAAGGCGCCTTATTCTGGGGCCAATTCTCCACCAATAAAGACCTTGCTGTAACATTCCAGGGCTTCACAGAAAAGGGCGGTGAGGTTGATATTCTAGGCGGCGGAAATATCACCTACCACTATGCAACGGTTGATGGTAAACGTAACAATGCTGAAGGCAAAATCATTGTAACTGAAGTACCTGCCGATCAAGTACCTTTCGTTGTAAACGGTAACACCATGCACTTTACAAGTAATATTTCCGCACCAACGATGTACACTTACTGGGCAGACATCACTGTTGACGGACAGACTTTTACATCAACCCGTAACTATATTACGCTGATCCCGGATGCAAACGCCACAGCCGGAATTTCGCCGACAGTTACAAGCAATAGCGGTAACGTCAAGTCATTGTCTGACGGCGTAATCAACGATTCCACCGGCGGCAACATTACAAAATGGCAAGCTCCGGCAAGCGACTTGGATCCTACCATCATGTATGACTTGGGCAAACAACAAAATCTTACTCGTGTTAATCTCTTTTTCAGTAACCATATGCCAAATGCTAACAACGTTACTTACCACAATGTTCCGAAGGTAGTAAAGATTGAGTATAGCGTTGACGGCATAAATTGGGTGGCAGGCAACCAAACCAATACATTGTCAGGCGGAGGATTGCCGACCTCGAGAAACACACTGGCAGTTCCGAAAAGCGACACAACATTGTATGCCTGGGAGCAAGAGGGCTTGTATTACAACTATCCTGTTGATCCTACTAAATCGAGCGTACAGGGACGTTATGTAAAAATATCCTTCCCTGGCGGCGGTCAAAACGGTAGTCCAATTGATGTCTTGGAAGCTCAGGTATTTTCATTAGGGGTAACGGCTAGCGAGATCGATAAAGGAGTATTAAGTGATCTCATTGCCAATGCAGAATTAACGTATACAAAAGAAGCAGATTACACGGCAGACACATGGGCAGCACTTCAAGTAGCTCTTGCAGCCGCAAAAGCAATTGAAGCGGACGTAGCAGCTACGCAAGTACAAGTGGATGAAGCAGCAGATGCTTTAAGTCATGCAATGGCTGCGATGAAATCTGTCGAAGCCAGCTACAGCCTAATTGGCACGGGAGACGCCAGCGTCATTGCGGGAGAGTCTTTTGATGTGACATATGTCTTGAGCAATGTTGCAGAAAGCGTGTATGTACTGGATCAAACGATCCATTATGACAGGGCCCAAGTGGAATTACTTTCCGTCGAAGCCTTGCAAAGTGGATTTTCGATCGTCGGAAAGAAAGAAGGAGAAGGTGAGGTTCGCATTCTGATGGCAAGTGCGGGGTCTGGAAGTGCAATCAAGCACACGGCTCCAGTATTGAAACTGAACTTCAAGGCCAAAGAGGCTGGCCAAAACGTAACGAGCTCCATCTTCTTAACCGACGTAGCTGTTGCGGGTGCAAACGGAACCGAAACAACGGTGAGCAATGGCTCCGCGTACATGATTCAAATTATCGCAGTCGATAAAACGGCATTGCAAGCGCTGGTTACGAACGCGCAAGCATCACATGATGCAGCGGTAGAAGGAACTGGAATTGGTCAGTATCCAGTAGGTACTAAAGTGATATTGCAAGCGGCAATTGATAGCGCCAAAGCAATAGCGGGTCAAAGCGGCGCTACTCAGGTTCAGGTGGATCAAGCGATTGCTCAATTACAGGCAGCTTTACAAGCATTTACAGCTTCCGTGAATGTAGCGGCTCCTGGTGACCTGAACGGAGATGGTAAATTCAGCATTGGTGATCTCGCTCTCATCGCAGCTGGTTATGGAAAAACTTCTGCTGATGCGGACTGGAGTATGTATGAAAAAGCGGATGTGATCAAGGACGGAAAAATAGACATTCTTGATCTGGCAGCTGTCGCTAGATTGATATTGGGCTAACAACAAATGGGGGGGAGGGTCAGTGCCCAATGTCATTAAGTTAAGTTCAAAGACAAGACCGGGAATAAAAATGGAATCCGAAACGGCACGGGAAAAAGCCCTGTGCCGTTTGTTTTTTTGTGCAAGCAAGGAAAAAAGCGTACAGCAAACAAAGCGGATGGAATATCCGCTTAAAAAATGTTCATATGAACCGAATTATGCTACTCTGTAGAC
>NZ_JBFUHJ010000317.1:0-6338 GCF_056402455.1 Paenibacillus sp. P4_A7
TCGTAATATCACTCTTCATCATTACTTTTGGACTTTTTTGAGCAAATCGATAAGTTGCTTCTTCTCGTCCTCATCTAACCCTTTAAATTGCGAGGCCTGAAAATGCTCCTGTACCGGAACGACGTCATGGAATAGTGTTCTGCCTTTGTCCGTAAGAGATACGTATTTCGTCTTCCATTCCTGCTCCCGTTTCACCAAGCCCAGGTCCTCCAGCTTGCCTAATAGCTGTGTTATGTTTCCTTTTGTAACTAAAAGCTTGTCGGCCAGCTGCTGCTGTGTCAGTCGATCATTCGTGCCGATTTGAGCCAATAGGTCGAATTGCGCTACGGTCAGATCCCATCTTTTCAGATGCTGATGTGTGTCGCGAACGCTTTGATTATAGACCCGCGATAGTCGATACCATATGAGTAAGCCTAATCGTTTATCACGTTTTTCTGAGAAGGAATCTATTTCGTTATGTTCCATATATCCACCTCACAACTTCGTTATACTCATCAGTTTAGATCTAAACTAATAAAAAGTCAACTGTCTACCACTAATCCCCTACCTGAGACTAGGGTAACCCTGTTCACAGTATGATAAAATAAGCGGATAACTTGAAAGAGGAGAACCTGCATGCTCGAGCGCAACCCTTTATCTACAAATCGGCCGCCTGTCGGAAGGGTAAATCCGAACCTAAACTCGCAAAAAAGACGCAAACGAAATGGATGGCTAGTCCTGATCATCCTTGCTTTTGCAGCAGTAATTATATGGAAAGTGTACCCTATCGATAATCGATTCATCCCTTACATTAACAGTGATCCTGTACCTCCTGTTGTTGAGCTGCACCCCATCGTATCCACCAAGCAAGCCGAATTGATTGCTGCTACTAAGAAAATAGGTATTACAATTCTCGTTACGGACGGCTTTCGTTCGAGCGAGGAACAAGATGCTATACACGCTCAAGGACGAACTGCTGAAGGATCAGTCGTAACTCATGCTCGCGGTGGACAATCCTATCACAATTATGGGCTTGCCATTGATTTTGCACTTCGAACGACTAAAGGTGCTGTAGTATGGGATATGGAGTATGATGGAAACAAAAATGGAAAGCCGGACTGGATGGAGGTCGTGGCAATAGCTAAGGAGCTTGGCTTCTCTTGGGGAGGCGACTGGAAAAACTTCAAAGATTATCCGCATTTGCAAATGGATTTCGGTTATTCGATCCGCCAGCTTCAGAGAGGGGCCAGACCCCCTACGGAATAGCTATAAAGTGTAAAATAAAAACGGGTTTCTCCAAAAGGTTCTAATGGACCTTTTCGGAAAAACCCGTTTTTCTATTTAAACTACTCGAGCGCTTTGGAGCACTTCAGCATATAAATATTTGTGTGATATTATCTATTTTAAGTTATAAACCCGCAACAATCTCATAGGACCGCAAACGTGCCTTATGCTCAAAAATATGAGCGGCTACCATGATCTCGTCCGCTTGCGTTGCTTCTATATATTGCTGCAGCTTAGCTTTCACCGTTTCAGGTCCACCAATAATAGTAGATCCTAACTGCTGCTGTAGAGCGGCCTTTTCCTGTTCATTCCAAATTTTATCCATGTCATCTACTGGTGGGGCTAGCGGGCTCCGTTTATTACGAATAAATGACAGGAATAGCTGCTGCATGGACGTGGCTAAGTACGCCGCTTGCCCATCCGTATCAGCTGCAACTACGTTTACTGCTACCATGCCATATGGCTTATCAAGCACTTCCGATGGCTGGAAGTTGTTGCGATACAAATTCATAGCCGGAACAGTAAAGTTAGGCGAGAAATGACCAGCGAATGCAAACGGCAAACCTAGCTTAGCAGCTAGCATTGCACTGAAATCACTTGATCCCAGCAGCCAAATCGGGATGTTCAAGCCCTCACCCGGGATGGCCCTGACAGGCATGCCTACTAATGATCTCGATGGATCTAGAAACGTACGCAATTCCTCAAGYTTCTCCGGAAAATCTTGTCCGTTACTATGGCGATTGCCTCTGAGCGCTGCAGCCGTAAGACCGTCTGTACCCGGCGCACGACCAAGTCCTAAATCTATACGACCTGGAAACAATGATTCCAGCGTCCCAAATTGCTCAGCAATAACAAGCGGCGCATGATTTGGCAGCATGATGCCGCCGGAGCCCACTCGAATCGATTTCGTTCCTGCCGCAACATGACCAATGACGATAGATGTTGCGGAGCTAGCAATGCTCGTCGCATTATGATGCTCTGCAAGCCAGTAGCGATTGTAGTTCCATTTTTCCGCATGCTGGGCTAGGTCTAGTGTATTGCTTAGTGATTCAGAGACAGATCCTCCCTCGATGATAGGGGAGACATCAAGCACTGACATAGGGATATTAAATGCATTCATATATTTCGAATTTGTTGTAATATTATTCACCTACTTTATAATATTTGCAAAAATATAAAAACTCTGTTCAAACATGGTTTTAACTGTATGATTTTCAAGTACATTAAAACTAAAAATAGAAGACGAACTTCTATTTTGTTAGAGCTCCTTTGGCTGCAATTTCTGCTGACATTGCTTTATTCTATCCAAAACGGTCTGAATCGTATTCTGCTCTAAGTAGGCTTCATAATAAAGCTCCGCTTCATGGAAGAAATGATCCATCACGCCTTGAATATTTGCAGAAATGAGACAAGACTCCTCCGGATTTCCCGAACACCAATGCGGCTTTAACGTCCCTCCGGAAAGTGCGCGATAGATTTGAGCCAGCGTAACCTCCTGTGGATCACAATTCAAAATATATCCGCCGCCGATACCCTCCTTCGTCTTCACGAAGCCATGCTTTCGAAGGCTGCTCATAATTTTTCGTATTCGTGTCGGGTTCGTTGCCACGTTACGCGCGATCGTATCGCTGCTTGCCATATGTTCAGGCGTATAAGCTAGCAGTACTAGACTATGAACCGCAACCGTAAATTCACTATTCAACTATTCCACTCCCTTTCGAGAAGCTTACTGTGATTTTATTAGATACAGTTAGTAATGTCAAATCGAATTCATAGATTTGACTTTTACGAACCTAACGATGCTGCTCATATCGACCCGGATTACTTATCCTACGAATCTCTTCGCACTCTGATGCCGATAATGGCGCAACTTCCGTTGCTTGTACATTGCTAAGCAGCTGCTCCAATGAACTCGCTCCCGGAATGGTTGTTGCGACGACTGGATTAGACAGCACATAACGCATTGCTAAATGTGCGAACTCACGAGAATCATTACCTCCGCCCAGCTTCTTTAACCCTTCACGGAGCGCTATCAGTTCATCCATCGTGTAATTCAAGTAACCTTTTGCCGATTTGTCTTGCCCGTTATTCGTCAAAATCCCCTTAGCTACAGGACCTCTAGCAATTAGACTAATTCCTTTGTCAGCAAGCAGCGGCAGTACACTTTCCTCTGGCCGTCTATCCAAAATGCTGTACTGGCTCATTACACTCACAATATTGGAGCGCTCCGCAAATTGTCTAATGACATTCGGACGTATGGATGATATCCCATAATAACGAATATGCCCTTCCTGCTTAAGCTCTTCAAAAGCCTCGATCGTCTCGTCAATCGGATCATCCAGAGTACCGCCATGCAGCTGATATAAATCGATATAATCCGTTTGCAGCCTGCGAAGGCTATCTTTTACCGCAGCTTTAATGTACGTCTTCGATGGATCCCAAGTCCAGCCTTCCTTGCCCGTTTCCCAGCGATTGCCGACCTTCGTCGCAAGCACAACATCGGAACGGCGACCACTAATCGCTCTTCCTATAATCTCTTCATTAAATCCTTCGTTATAGAGATCAGCCGTATCCAAAAAATTAACACCACGTTCCAACGCTTCATGAATAAGTGCTGCTGCCTGCTTCTCATCGGTCCCTAGCGACATGCATCCCAGACCAATCTCACTGACAAAAAGCTCGGATTGACCCAAACGGTTTAATTTCATTTATATTCCCCCTTCATTCACCCGTTATATGTATGAAATAGCCCTGTACTCCTCTTCTGACTCTACCTCATAAACTCTTCTTATTGTAATATTCTTTACTCCTATGCACAACAAAAGGACTGTCTGTGAAATGACAGTCCTTAAGCTTATTGATCGCRAATTTTATCAACGCTATTCAAGCAAATACATATATTCACAATGTTTCTCTTGTAGTCAACCCATAAAGACAGATCAGAATCGTAGTCGACCAAATCGGTTACGCGTCACTTTCCATCTCCCTTTTAACCTTTGCCAAATAAGCAGCTCCGATAATGCCTGCACGGTTTCCAAGCTTCGCCTTTATCGTGATTACTGGTTTGCTCGTTATTTGACTGATAGCAGGCTCTAGCTGGTCCCACCATAAATCCGCTGCTTCAATAAGTCCACCACCAATAATAATCGCTTCAGGACCGAACATGTTATGAAGAGATACTAACCCAGTCGCCAAATCATTAATAAAGCGGTTGACGGCCTCAACAGCCCTTGTATCACGGTCTGCATACTGCTGCATGAGTCGATGACTTGTCCAATCACACTCTATTTCTTTTGCTATTCGGTTGAGCGCAGTGCCCGAGGCATATTGCTCCAAGCACCCCTTCTGCCCGCAATTGCAAGGCAAGCCGCCCGGATACAAGATCATATGTCCAATCTCGCCAGCTATTCCACGGTTGCCGTGTATGATTTCTTCTCTGCTGACGAGCGCACCACCGACTCCAGTCCCAATGGCAGCAAAGGCAAATGATTTGTATGATTGCGCGGCACCGATCCATGACTCGCCCAAAGCAGCCGCATGGGCATCATTGTCGGCGACGACCATAAGGCCGGTTCGCTCGGATAACAGCTCCGTTAGAGGAGTATCGGTCCAGCCAGGCAAATTGTCAGTCGCATAACTTACGGTTCCTGTCACAGGATCTATTGCTCCTGCCGAACCAACACCGATTCCAAGCACCAGCCGGTCCGATCTTTGAATAAGTGATATGACAAGTCCTGTGAGCTCTCTAATGATCCCCTCTCTCCCTTGTTCTATAGGAGTTCGAGTGGATAACTCCAACAGAATTTCCCCTTCTCTAGTCACCATGGCTCCTTTCATGCTCGTGCCGCCAACGTCAATCCCTATATAAACGCCTAGGCAATCATCCCCTAACGTCTTGTTCTTCATAAGTGATATTCCGCCATCGCGAGTACATATTGTGCCGTAATCAACTGCGGGCGCGTAATAGCAGAGCCAACCACGACGAAATAGGCACCATTTTCGAGCGCACGCATCGCTTGATCCGGCGTCGATATTCCGCCTTCCGCTACAACCGGAACAGAAAGCTTCTCTGATAACTGCTTGACTAAATCCAATCGCGGCAGTGCTCCTTGGCTATAAGTTGTGTAACCGGCTAATGTCGTTGAAATGTAAGATGCACCGCACTCAGCTGCATGCATCCCCTCCTCATAGGTCGAAATATCCGCCATTACTGGAATGCCTTGCCTATTCAGCTCTTCGATAACATACTTCAAATCGAATCCGTCAGGGCGAGGTCGGGCAGTTGCATCTATTGCTACAATATGGGCCCCTGCCTCATAAACTTGAACCGCGTCTTGAATGGTTGGAGTAATGTACATCTCATACCCCTCATAATCATTCTTCCACAACCCGATAATCGGCAGTTCGACCGCAGCACGGATCGCGCGTACATCTTCCGGACTGTTAGCGCGAATCCCCTTTGCGCCTCCTTCACGAGCTGCGAGGGCCATTACCGACATATGCTGCGATCCATGCAAAGGCTCATGCGCAAGCGCCTGGCACGAAACAACAAGACTATTTTTATTGATTAGACTATTCATCGCAACCATCCTCATCACTTATCTCTCGTCTCTTAATCTCTTATCTCTATTAAAGAGCATGCAGGGTTGGCCACTCTAGCTCAACTCCGGCCTTGCTGAGCATTTGTTGAAAGCTTTGAAGCGCATCCGAATTGGCACGAACTGCTCGTGGCTGCATTCCAGTCTCTAGGCAGTACGCCGCCAAGTAACCTGCTGCTTCCCCAATATTCCATTCTACGGGATGCAGACGATAGCAGCCATTCGTAATATGTGTCGTTCCGATGTTCTTGCAGGCCGCCAGTAAATTGTTAACCCTGACTGGGATTAAGCTGCCTAGCGGAATATGAAATGGAAGGCTGGATATATCAATATAGGTCCTCAGTGCAGTGCTTGGATGCAAATCAATGCGATATGCCCCAATACCAACCGAGTCGAAATATTGCTCAGACTTTCCATCAGGCCGACATTCTGGATTCAAATGTTGCTCCAGAATGGTCGTCTCGGCATGGATTCTCC
>NZ_JBFUHJ010000318.1:0-6334 GCF_056402455.1 Paenibacillus sp. P4_A7
GGGAACAATCGTTTTGAACCAAGCGCAGCGATCAGCTCTCAGCAATTTTATAAGGTGATATTGGAGAACCTTGGTTATAAATCCGGAACAGACTTTACATACCAACAATCAGAAGCATTCGCAGCTTCGCTTGGTATGAAAGAGATTGTCGGCAATACTTCGCTACAGAATACACATCTAGCAACTGCTCTTGTTGAGGCGTTGTCTGCCAATACGAAGAATGGCAAGTCGTTCTTTGATACGCTGCAAGCGAGCGGAGTCATTGCTTCCGAGGTTGCATTGCCGCAAGGCGAGCGAATTGGATTTGGGCAAAACGACAAGCTTGGCAAGTTTTTTACGGATAAAAACGGGCGCACGCTTTATTTCTTTACGAAGGATGCAGAGAACGTTAATTCCTGTCAGGGAGATTGCTTGAAAAACTGGCCGATCTATTACGATGCCAATCTGCAAATACCGGCATGGCTGAATAAAGCTGACTTTGACGTTATTACTCGCACAGACGGTGCGAAGCAGTTAACATACAAAAATTGGCCGCTCTATTACTTTGTAAAAGATAGTAATCCTGGCGATGTAACCGGTGAGGGAGTAGGCGGAGTATGGTTTACGGCGAAGTCGGATTACGCGATTATGCTTGGCACCTCGAAGGAAGCGGGCAACTACTTGACTGATGATTATGGCAGAACGCTGTACTATTTTGACAAGGACACATCCGGAAAAAGCGTTTGCGAGGGTAATTGCCTCGTCAATTGGCCTGCATATTCATCATCAAGCGTTAGTGTCCCGTCTACGATCAAAGAAAGCGATATCGGAACGATTACCCGCTCGGATGGAAGCAAGCAAGCTTCATTCAAAGGGTTCCCGCTCTATTATTTTATTAAAGACAAGGCACATGGAGAATTGAACGGACAGGGCGTTAATGATGTCTGGTATATCGTGGATCCGGCCAAATTTAATGGGACGACAGCATCGACAACTCCAGCCGAACCGACTGTAAAGACGTACAACATTGACATTAAAGAGTACTCCTTTGGCAAGGAAGCTCTTACGGTGGAAGCAGGCTCAAAGGTTATCTTCACCAACTACGACGAAATGAAGCATAATGCGGTTGCTTTGGATGGCTCTTTCACCGTTCCTTTGCTCGCTAAGGGTGAAAGCTATACGGTCACATTTGATAAACCAGGCACTTATAATTATTTCTGCGAGCCACACAAGTCTTTCATGACGGGTCAAATCATCGTAAAGTGAGCGTGAAAACATGCGAAAAATAACTTACGGATGTTCGATGCTGATTCTGCTTCTCCTCTTCTTATCGGGCTGCGGAGCTCAGGAAGCTAACGAGAATGCAGCCCACAATACAATGGATATGACAGCAACTCCCATAAGCTCTGAAGCTGCTGCGACTGCATCCCCTAGTCCAACGGATGCAGTCTCTCCAGTCGAGGAGCCGGTTGAAACGGAAAAGCCGAAGGAGACGGAAAAGGTTGAAGCAACGCAGAAGCCGACTGCAACGGAGAAAGCAACAGAAGTTAAGCCGAAGGCTACAGCGGCTCAGCCTAAGTCTACACCGAAAACTCCGGTTAAAACGGAGGAGCCGATAAAGGACAAAGAAAAGCCTTCTGATGCGGTAACCGTTCATACGGTTGAGATTACGAACTTCGCCTTCTCACCGGAAAAGCTCGAAATTTCGCAGGGCGATATCGTTAACTTTATCAATAAGGATGAGGTAAAACATTCTGCAACTGATGATAATGAACAATTCGATACGGAGTTGCTTGCCCAGAATGAAAGCAAGGAGGTTACCTTCTCAGACGCAGGTGAGTTCGGCTATTATTGTATACCTCATCCTGGTATGAGAGGGTCAATCGTAGTGAAAGAAAAATAATTTATCTTTTTATTAAAAGATTAGGAGCAGTTGTTTATGGCTGCTCCTTTTTCTGTTAACATAAAAATAAAAGCCTGTTGTGGAGGCGCAAATTGATGCATAATCTTACCGATCAAGAACTCATGCAGCAAATTAGAAACGGTAAAAATAAAGCGCTATCCGTTCTTTATGACCGGTATGGCGCTTTGGTGTATTCCTTCGCTATCAAGGCGGTTCGGGATGAGCCAACCGCTAGAGATATTTCACAAGCGGTTTTTATGCGTTTATGGACTACAGAATCGGAATACGATCCTGATAAGGGACGATTTACAAGCTGGCTCCTTACCATAACTCGCAATATTACGATGGATCATATTCGAAAACAAAGAAGAGACGCTTCCGGCCTTGTACAACTAACTGAGGGACAAATAAATGAATTGCCTGATCAATTGGGCCTGTCACCCGAGGAGCATGTGGATAGACATTCCATAAGGGTACAAATTCAGCAGGCGTGTAAGTATTTATCTGAATCCCAGAAAGCGCTGATCGAGCATTTTTATTGGCAAGGTTATAGCTTAAAAGAACTGGCACAGCTGTATGATCAGCCACTCGGAACGGTCAAAAACAGACTTCATCAATCATTGAAAATATTGCGAAGGCATCTTGCGGCAAGGGGGGATCTTTAAATGAATGACGAAGCATACAATTGCGATTTTATACTCGATTATCTTTCAGATGCTTGCTCCGAAGAGGAAAAGGAAGCATTCGAACGTCATTTGACTTATTGTGAATCTTGCAAGCAAGAGCTGGTCGAATTACAAATCGTATGGGAGGAGCTTCCCTTGGATATGGAACGAATTGTACCTCCAGAGGATTTGAAGGAGCAAATTATGTCTGCTGCCAAAGCCGCGCCTAGACGCCATAAAGTACGGAGTGAAAGGAAACTATGGAAGCCGGTAATTGCCGTAGCAGCGGCAGCGCTTATTTTTGTCAGTGGCTCATTATGGGATAATCCTTTCATTAGAAATCAGGATACGCGATTAGAGTCCGTTGAAAATGCATTATTTGCTCCAGCATCCGAGATTGTAAATATTTCGATGCTAAAGCCGGAATCCACTGAGAAGGAGCATGCTTATGGCGTCGTATGCATAGTTGATAATGGAAAGAGCAAGCAGTTTGTAGTCTATGTGTTCGGAGCTYAAGAAACGAAAAACGAGGAAGCTTATCAGGTGTGGTTTCTTCGAGACGGCATTCGAACGAGCGCAGGCACGTTCCGCGTTGACGAGAAAGGAGTTGGGCTACTCGTGAAGGGAATAGACTCAGAACAATTAACCTATGATAGCATCGGTATAACTCTTGAGCCTGATGAGAAGGGAGATCAGCCGCGCGGGACTAAAGCTTTTGGAATGGATACCGGTCCCGTTTCGATAAAAACACTATAGGATTCGACTAAATGAGCTGTCTCAAAAGGTTATCGACCTTGAAGGACAGCTTTTTATATTTGTGCACAATTTAAATACGGAATTTAATTCTTTTTGGACTCCAGTTTCTTAAGTTTCGGCCTCAGAAATGAGGAGTGCAATATGAGTTTAGTTCTAGTTCTGAAAAAAGTGGAACTTTCTTTATGTATTTGCGTCTTTATTAATGAACAGGAGTGTTATTTATAAAGCTAGGAGGGTTGCTTTTGGAGAGGATAGCTTTAATCTCAGTCATTCATGGAAATGTACCAGCACTTGAAGCTGTGCTGAATGATAGCAAGAAAAGAAATATTAGCAAATATTTTGTTTGGGAGACTTGGTCGGTAAGGGGCCGCATCCCGAAGTCGTTGTAGATCTGGTAAGGAAACATTGTGAAATTGTTCTTCAAGGAAATTGGGATGATCATCTTTCAAAACCGAGTGAAGATCATGTTGAGATATGGCACCAACAGCGATTAGGACATGACCGAATGGAGTATTTATAAAGAACCTGATGTTGTCGGTTATGGGGATATTCATAATGCTTTTACACAGCATTTTGACGGTAAGACTTTGTTTAATGTGGGCAGTGTCGGTAACCCTCTTGAAGTCACTCAGGCAGCATATATGATACTTGAAGGGGAGTACGGGGAAGCGATAACAAGCTCTTTCTCCATTAAAATAGTGAGAGTTCCCTATGACATTGAACTTTCTGTAAAACATGCAATTGACGTAAATATGCCCGCGAAGGAACCTTATATAAATGAACTGCGGACAGCTATGTACAGGGGGAGAGGATAGTGAGCACCCAATCTAGCTCTAATACATACAATTTTATTACGGTCAACGAGGAAAATCAGTTCAATAAACTACACCAAGAGGCTGCCGCGGGATCGATCGGCAGCCTTGTTGCGCTAAAGGACAGCATCCCTACTATGAAGAAATATTATCCAAGTCCACAAGATGCCCCAGAATTCACTTCTCTTTCAATATAGTTAATCAGTGAAATGGAACTATGATAATACTTAGGTTGGAAAAAGTAGAGGAGTGATTGCTATATCATGATGATATCTTTCGAAAAAGAATCAAGTAAATTCCAGGTCAGGGTGGGCAGTCTCATAATACATAACAACAAGATTTTATTACAAAGAGCAATCGAAAACCAAAGATGGTTTTTACCGGGTGGAAGAGCAGAGTTTTTTGAAAATGCTGGCGAGACAATTGAAAGGGAACTCTGGGAAGAGTTCGCTGTTTCTGTTACTGACAAAAAACTTGTATGGTTAGTGGAGAACTTTACTACATATTCAACGCTGTATCTCCATGAAATAGCACTATTTTATCTTGTCACTCTTCCTCAAAATAGTTCTATTTATTGTCAAGAGTCAGAATTTATAAGTACCGAAGAAGAATTTGTAAACCAATGGGTCAGTTTAGATCAACTTGATAATTACTGTATAATTCCTGAGTTTGTTGTACGAGAGTTAAGATTGCTGGATATTACACAAGGTGTTAAACACATAGTGAACAAAGAAGATAGATTCCACGGGGAACGATAGCTCAATAAATATAAGAAACGGTGGCCGACATAACATCTGCCGATTACTCGACTAACGGGCTGGTTTGCTCAACAGTTAAGACGTTATTTTGTTCAACCGCTGATACAGAAATTCAACCAGTGGTTTAGTTGTAAAGTACACCTCCATACAATCGATATTCAGATACGATTATAATTAATTTATAAATTCATGGAGGTGTTATAAACAGTGGTAGTGAATGCTAATCATTTTGGTGAAAGAATCAGTCAGCTTCGTCATAGCAAAAGTATGACACAAGAACAATTAGGGCAGTTACTTAATGTTTCCGCACAAGCAGTTTCAAAATGGGAAAAAGGGGACTCCTTACCCGACATTTCCCTTATAACGGAGTTGGCAACCGTTTTTGATTGCACAACAGACTTTTTGCTCGGGATGGCTAGCAATTTGCAAGCCATGCTGCCTCAAATTAGAATGGAAATTCGGATGATGACCCAAGAGCAACAAATTAATTTCTTGGGCGAGGTGATTACTGCAACATCTCACAACTCGGAGACACCAGCATCAAATCCATCACTAACTCAAATCCAGCTAGGTCCATCTGGATTGGGTTTGTGGGCAGAAGATAGATTAGTTTGCATCGCTACATCACTTTTTTTAAATGAAGCCACTGAAGCAATGAATGAATTAGTAGAATTTCCAATGAATATTTTACCTGCGGATATTACAACAGTGCTATATGAATTATTGCTTAATAATGAAAACTTACAACCTGACTTCACTCCAGTAGAGGATTCGATACATCGCTCACGACTACCCGCGGACATGAATTTTGACAAAGTAATAATGGATTGCATTGAACTCGGCTTTGTGGATAGAGTTCGAGGTGGATACAGGCTTAATACTAAAGGTGATATTGCAACGCGGTTGTTATCAATCGTTCATAGAGTTGTAAGTAAACCTAGTTCGATTTCTTGTGATTTTAATAAAATCTCACCTTGATTTATATGATTTTCCAGAATACAATATAGTAAATATCTGGTATGTGCAACTGGCGTAAACGTGGATAACCACGAGGGAGCATATATTCAAACCGTCGTACGCCTGGGCAAAGTATTTGATCTTAGATCAGATACTTTTTTTATTTTACATGATGAAAGGTCAGGTGCTCAGTAATGAAGATGGCTTACATTCTGTTTGACAAGATGACTACGTTAGATTTTGTTGGGTTTTATGAAGCTGTAACATGGATGGGAATTCTAAAAGTGAAAGAAAATGTGTCGTGGGATTTTTGTTCGAACAAAGAACAGATCACCGATGACAGAGGATTAACTATAAAAATCAATCATGTTTACCCAGACCTTTCCGTATATGATTTGATTTTTATTCCTGGAGGGTTGTCTACAAGGCAACTTAGGTATGATACTGACTTTATCTCATGGATTCAGACCGCACGTAATGTAGAATATAAGGTTTCTGTTTGTA
>NZ_JBFUHJ010000319.1:0-6331 GCF_056402455.1 Paenibacillus sp. P4_A7
AGATAGTAATGAACTAGCACGTAAGCTAATTGATTTGATGAAACACCCAGACACATGGAGACAGCTCGGTTGAAAGGCGCGATTAAAAATTGAGACAGACTTCAATCGCGAGAAACAAACAGAAAAACTAGAATTACTATTTGACCAAGTCATCAAAGAACATGAACAAAAACAGCTTGAAAAACCTTTCTTTAGCGTAGTCATACCTACTTATAACCGTGAGAAATTTATTGGTAGAGCCATTAAAAGTGTGCTGAAACAATCCTGCAAAGATTATGAGCTTATCGTTGTTGACGATGGTTCGACCGATAAAACCTCAAAAATTGTGAAATCATTCGGGAAACAGGTTCAATATATTCGTCAAATAAACAAAGGGCCTTCTGAAGCAAGAAATACGGGGATTCAATCGGCAAGAGGTAAATATATTGCATTTTTGGATTCCGATGATCGCTTTCTTCCTAATAAACTCAAGGAAAATAAAAACTTTTTGATTCAAAATCAGGGCAGTCCTTTTTTGTACAGCTGGTATTACGATGTTCGGCCAGGGAGAAGTAGAAGACTCATTCGCGATCTCAAAAGCTATCCTAATTTAAAGAGGTTTCGCGATCACCTGTTTAAACGAAAAATTACGATCCGAACTTCAACAGTTGTTATTCAAGAGGATTGTTTTGATCAAACTGGACTATTTAACGCGAAATATCGCTATTCGCAAGATTGGGATATGTGGCTTCGTTTAGCATGCAAATACCCAGGAAGCTGCCAGAAGGAACCATTATCCGTCTATCGCAGGCATCATCGAAAGAGAATTCCAGGAAGTAAACGTCACTCTATCATAAGGAAAGCAGCTAAGAAGCTATATAAAAGGAGTGGAACAATAGATGCTAACTGATTCCCCTGCTATTTTGCACCATAAGTACTCTTTAGATGATGGGCATGTAGCACAACAAATCAACAAAGTCGATGGGTACAAGGGGATTATGATAACGGATAATCCATCTGAATATGTTGAGCAATCTCCGTTTACATCCGTTTTTTCATTAAAAGCAATTAAACGAAATCCGAGCCTTCTAAAAAAAAATAATGTAGTCGGTGTTCATGTTCATCACGGTTCTCTAGCTCCAAAATTTCAATTTCTGAAAGAACAATATAACATTCCTTTGTTTGTCAGTTTTCGAGGAAAAGATGCCACTGCCTATCCTAAAAAAGAAAAAAATCTAGCTCGCTTGAAAAAGCTGTTTGCAACGGCGGATCTGTTTCTACCAGTATGTGAGCATCTTAAACAAGAAATCGTTAAATTAGGATGTCCCGAGCATAAAATTCGTGTATTGTATGGCGGCACTGATTTGAATCGATTCAACTATAAACCGCGTAAATTAGAAAATAAGGAAAAGGTTCGTTTTTTGGCAATTGGACGTTTTGTCGAGAAAAAAGGCTTTTCCACCCTAATCCATGCGTTTGCCGATGTAATTAAGCAGCATAAGAAAGTTGAATTACAATTAATAGGTTCAGGCCCTTGTGAAGCCGAATATCGCAAACTTATAAAAAAATACCGTCTTGAAAAAAATGTGCAAATCATTTCCTGGGTCGATTATCGAAAAATCCAGAAAAAGTATTACAGTTCTCATATATTTTGTGCCCCAAGCTGTACAGATAAGGAAGGGAATCAAGAGGGAATTCCTAATACGCTAAAAGAGGCAATGGCTACTGGGATGCCTGTTATATCAACGATCCATGCAGGAATTCCAGAGCTTGTCACACACAAAGCATCAGGACTTCTGGTCCCTGAAGGATCCGTTGATGAGCTGGCAAAAGCTATGATTTGGTTAATAAAAAACCCAAATGAGTGGAAAAAAATCGGTGAAAACGCACGTAGGAAAATAGAAACAGACTTTAATCTCGCTATACAATTGAAAACACAACAGAAGTATTATGATGAAATCATTTTAAATAAATTAGAAAATTGAAACATGAAAAAATGGCGGTACAGGGGCTATTCCTGTACCGCCTTTCTTCAATTTTCGTGAAAGCCACACGAAATATTTTTTTAAGAAGGGAAATTGATTTGAGAATGATCCCCTACCCACAGCTGAACCCGCTTCGGCTGCTGCGATTTTCCCATCAATTTTACTTCTCCGCCTATTAAGCTTTCATCAATGCGATCCGGAATGTTCTGTAGTACGGTATTCTCTAAAATAATGCTATTTTCAAGCTCGCAATTGTAAATAGACACATGCTCAGAAATCGATGTGTACGGGCCAATATAGGAATTTTCTACAATTGTATTTGGACCAATAATGACTGGACCCCTAATAATGSTATTAATAATTTTAGCGTTTTCTCCGATTATAACTGGTGATGAGACATTAGAATTCAGGTCGACTTCCCCTTGAATATTAAGGCCTTTTATTTTTTGCAGAAAATACTGATTGCACGTGAGCAAATCTTTTGGCTGTCCAGTATCTTTCCACCAATAAGGGGATCGAAATACACCCAGCTGATGATGGTCATCAATCAATTGTTGAATCGCATCAGTTAGCTCATATTCCCCCCGTAATGATGGAACAATTTTCTCAATTGCGCCAAAAAGGGAATTCCGAAACAAATAAACGCCATTTATAGCTAAATTACTTAAACTATTTTTAGGTTTCTCTACTACTTTAACGATTTTCTCTCCATCCAGTTGAACAACACCGAATTGCTCTGGGTTTTCCACAAGGCTAACCGATATCAATCCGTCCAAATTTTCATGCTCGAATTTGTCTATAAGCGGCTGAAGTGAACCGTCGATTATATTGTCACCTAAATATAAAAGAAAATCATCCTCTTGAATGAAGGACTCTGCAACTCTGATGGCGTCAGCCAATCCCCTTGGTTCAGGCTGTTCGATTAGAGAAATGGTAATATCCCAAGGCGCGCCGCCTTTCAACGCTTCATCAAATATTTTCCGGTATACCGGAGAAACAACAACCGCAATCTCAGTTATACCGGCCTGGATCATTAATTCGATTCCATAGAAAATAACGGATTTGTTCATCAATGGCAAAAGATGCTTTGGTCGAGAAAACGTCAAAGGACGCAATCGAGAACCTAAACCACCACATAAAATCAAGCCTTTCAAAATATATAACCTCCCGCTGTACAGTCATGCCGTGCTTGCAATCATTCATTCCTCTTTCTACTATATGGAAGAAGGTTTCTAGTTGGCACGGTACTTGCCTTGGGTTTGAAAATCTAATTTATAGAATGATTTGAAAACAGTCATAAAATAATAGATTCGTAAACAACAAAAAAAGGCCAAGGACATAAATACCTAAAGCCTTTAATTGAAACCAACTCTTCTCTTCAAAGATCCTATAGCCGCAACCAGGGCTGCAGCCATGGTTCACCCGGCCTCGCACTCCGCCTAGCTCGTTTGCGCTTATCTAAGCCCGCTATCAACTCTGTAATCGATTTCTGCATCGCGGTTAATGAATGCATATTATCTCGTAATAGCTTAGCTGTTTCAGGCGAGTACTCCCCAATATCAGCTATACTCTCCAACACTCTGGCAAGCGCCTGCAGGCTTCTTGCCAATGAAGCCAGGAGGGCTGTTCTCGCCTCACGCTCCAGCTTTTCGCTATCCATTAGTTATTATCACCAAATGAAAAAGAGTCATTATGCCCTTCCTCATCCCTTTGAAGCACAACCTTCATGATTGAGACCATACCTAAATTAACTTTTGTAATGCCATCAATGAGTTGAATCACCTGTTCATGTATTTGCAAGGATTGACTTAGCTGGATTTGCTGTGAGTTTTCATTATGCTGATGGTTGCAAAACATGCTGCGCATTTTCTCTGCCTCTGCAGCCTTCGCTTCCAGCATTACAGCTATGCTCTGCTGCATATCGACCGTAGACCCAAGCATGCGCAAATAAGCTTCTTTGCGATTCATCACTACCACAGCCTCCTTAAAGGATCCTTATTCTTCCTCATCTGCTTCCTTTAGTCCATGAATAACAAAGGATAATTGAGCGGCTATCGATTCCTCTAAGTCCCCTATGCTTGTTAAGTAAGCGGCTATATTGTTCGCTAAGGCTTGTGTATTTTCTAGACACGCCGGCAATTCAGCAGAATGCTCGTCTGGAAGCGCCTCTACGAGTTTAGACAATTTCATCGTCACATGACTATCGGCCTCCGCCATGCGAGCAAGCTGTTGACTAGATTTAGACATGTGCTTCAACATTTCTGTCACCATATCTTGCATAGTATCCACACTCCCTGCTTCTACAGCATATGCACTGCCTACAATTGTGATACTCTTTGAGCGTTCCAAAAAAAGAGGACCTTGACGCGGAAGGCTTCCGCTCCAAATCCTCTTTTTGCTTTCCCTATGCTCTTCCTATTGCAATCCAGTTTAAGCTGCCTATCGGCTCGTGGCTAATTCGAATACGAATTATTTTGATGATTGCTTGATCCTCTTTCTTCGAATGAACGACTGCATAACAAGCGGTATTGTCAGATGTGACTGTTAATACGTAACCGTTGTCTATGAACGGCTCATTGAATGCTATTGTAAGCTCGACCTGCTCTTCTTGAGCCGTAAAGCTGTATGGAGCCAATCCGAATTGCTGCTTTACGATTCCTTGAGATGAATTCGTTATGACTGGCGCAAACCGTAAATGGTCTAATTCAATTGAATTTTCCGTAATATGATTACCAGAAATCGTTTTTTCTGCGATATGCTTACCTTGAATCGTCGCTAACCCAATTGAATAATCAGGCAACAAGCCAGATGACAGTTTGTCGGCCGTAATACTTCCGTTGACTAGTTTATCAGTAGTAATACTGCCGTCGGCTAGCTGCTCAGTACCAACGCTTCCTAGCGTCAGCTTATCAGTCGTTACGCTGCCAATGGACAGCTGTTCCGTGCCAACAGAGCCCGCTTCTATTTGCTCGCTGCCGACAACAGCTGCCGAAAGTTTCTCACGTGTAACTGCACCATCATTCAAATGCTTCGACCGCACGCTATCAACTGCTAATTGTTCGCTGCTGATTGAACCAAATTGTATCTCGCTTCCAACGATGCTTCCCTCTGTTATTTTATTAAAAGCAAGCACTTCGTTAGCCAGATGAGCTAATGTTATCGTACCTTTATTAATGTGGTAGCCCTGTATCGTTTCTGGCTTCAGATGGTTTCCAGACAGTGACACGTTCTGTATATGCTCACCAGATACGGAGTCTAGAGCTAACTTAGACTGCGTTACCGACTCATCTTGTAATGCTTGCTCGCCAACGCTTCCTTCTGCCAGCTTTTCAGTCGTCACACTGCCTATTGAAAGATGCTCAGCTTCAACACTTCCATGCGCGAGCTGCTTGCTGCTAATCGAGCCTGGCTTCAGCTTGCTGCCAACAATGCTTTCATCTGTTACTTTATCGAAAGTAACCACGTTAGCAGCCAAATGGGCTAATGTTATCGTACCTTTTTGAATGTGATAACCCTCGACTGTTTCCGGCTTTAGATGTTTTCCAGTCAATGACTCTAGCTTCAGATGCTTTCCGGACAACGATACGTACTGTATATGCTCACCCGATACGGAGTCTAGAGCTAACTTAGACTGCGTTACCGACTCATCCTGGAGTGCTTCCTCGCCAACACTTCCTTCTGCTAGCTTCTCAGTAGTTATGCTGCCAGTTGACAGATGCTGAGCTTCTACACTTCCATGCGCCAGCTGCTTACTGCTGATTGTACCTGACTTGATCTTGCTGCCAACGATGCTTTCCTCTGTTACTTTATCGAAAGTAAGCACATGGTCAGCCAGATGGGCTAATGTTATCGTACCTTTTTGAATGTGATAGCCCTCGACCATTTCTGGCTYCAGATGCTTTCCGGACARYGWTTCGGACTGCACATGCTCACCCGATACGGAGTCTAGAGCTAACTTAGACTGCGTTACCGACTCATCTTKYAAYGCYTGCTCGCCAACGCTWCCTTCTGCMAGCTTCTCAKCAGTYACGCTGCCGGTTGACAGATGCTCYGCTTCTACACTTCCAAGCSMCAGCTGCTTACTGCTAATTGAGCCTGACTTCAGYTTGCTGCCAACMATGCTTTCATCTGCTACTTTATCAAAAGTAACCACGTCATCAGCCAGATGGGCCAACGTTATCGTACCTTTTTGAATGTTGTAGCCCTCGACCGTTTCTGGCTTCAGATGTTTTCCAGTCAATGACTCTGGCTCCAGATGCTTTCCGGACAGCGTTTCGGACTGCACATGCTCACCCGATACGGAGTCTAGAGCTAACTTAGACTGCGTTACCGACTCATCTTTCAACGCTTGCTCGCCAACGCTACCT
>NZ_JBFUHJ010000320.1:0-6285 GCF_056402455.1 Paenibacillus sp. P4_A7
GTATCTCCATTCAACCTGATTGCTTCGATAATATAACGAAGATTGTGTTCATATTCCTCAGGTGGAACGCCAACTCCGTGATCATACAGGTTCTGGTCATTCATCCCATACCCGATAGAAACAAGATCCGGCTGTAGAGGAACTACATCGCTATCCACTCTTGTCGCCCCGCCCTTACTTGTTTCGCCCCCTATCGCTTTATTTACGACCCGGATGCTGCTCCCTGGATATATTTCGCCAACATAGTCAGCGAAACGTCGGTAATAGGCGAAGCGTTCCTGGCTTGCTTCTCCCCCCGTACTGATGCTGTCACCGTAGACGGCATAGACAATTTCTTCATCTGCTTGCAGCTTTGCAGCTACTCTTGGGAGTAGTGCCGCCAAGCTACTAGCCAACCTATACGGATTTGAAACAGCACTATCATCCTCTAGAGCATAATCATATTCTGCGTACACCGTATAAGCGCTATTGCTGTAGTCGCCAAATTCAGTATGGTCGAAGTTGCTTACCCCATACATAGGATGCTGCGACCAATCCGCTATGCGGCTGCCCGTTGTTCTACGAATAGAAGCATTTACATAATCTACTGTGTAATCAGTACCTTCGACATATTCGATCAAATCTGCCTTATTTTTATCCGCATCACTAAATACTCGTACATGCGCTCCAGGTAAGGGCCTTCTTCTTAAAGGAAACTCCTCATCCCTCACGAGAACAAAAGCTTCTGTTTGTTGTCTATTTCGCCAGTCATTTTCTGCAGACATTGCGTGTGCAACCCCTTTTTCATAGTTTATTCATCCAAAACAATCGTTCAAGTCTATTTATTTACAAGACGAAATCATGCTCCCCCGACTCTAGCTGCATAAGAATTTCGCGTCCTTGAAGATGGACTTCCAGCCGAGCCTCTATCCCAGTAGGAATGGCTGTCTTAAGGTGAATAATGCCATCCTTACCCTTTTCCCATCTTACGAACAAATCACCCTGAACAGTCCATACCGTCGCTTCTGCAAAGGACAGCGTATCGGGGAAATAGGGACGTATGACAGCTTTCCTAAAGCCTGGAGCATCGGAATGAATACCCACTACATATTGCTGTAGTAGCCTTGCCGGATATCCGTTCCATGCATGGGAATGGCTCTCGATATCCTCCCAGCCTTCCCAAATTGTCTTCGCACCCTGAGCGATCATATAGCCCCAGCCCGGGTATTCCTTGCGGTCCAACAAAGCGAAGGCTTCCTTCTCTCGTTTATTCTCAAACAACATCCGCAGCAGCGGCAGTGACAACACGGTGCGGCACTCCCATTCCTTTCCTGCCACATAAGCAATTGCTTTCTCGCGATCTTCTTCACGAAGCGCATTCGCATACAAGGCAACTGCAGTAACTCCTTGATGAGTTTTGTCTGAATCTGAGCTGTCCCTAAATACACCCAGTTCACTATTAAAAAGTTGCTTATACATATTTTCATTTAACTTCTGAGCCTGTTCCAGATATTTGGCATGATCCCTGCCCTCGCCTAATAAATCAGCAATATCTCCAGCAATTCTGATCGCTTGCAGCAGCTTGATCTGTTGTACGGTCAGAAAGTCTCCGTCATGCTCTACAGAAGGATATGGCCAATCGCTGATGTGCCAGCCTTTATCTAATGGAACGAGACCTGTAGCCTGATCGAGCTTGCTGATAAAGTAGTCAACCATACGACACAGCGGCCTATAGTGGGTTTTGAGCAGATCGAAGTCACCCGAAGCATCATATAGCTTCCAAAGCAGTGTCGCATAGTGCAAATCCCATTCCGGAATTTGTATATTAAAGTCTGGGTGCTCATAGGTGGACGGTGCATTAAAAGGGAATGTGCCATCCTCCAGCTGTGCATCAGCGAAATCACTCAGCGTCTTCTCAAGTACAGTGAGCGCATTAAAGTTATAGAGCAGTGTCTCTGCCTGCAAATCTGTGTCTGCGGTATATTGCGCTTGTTCGCGATGAGGACAATCGACTGTTTGCCCCAGCGTATTGTTCTTCTGCGTTCGGATGCAAGCATCGTAAAGCGCATTCAAATGTTCATCAGAGCAGCGAAAGCTTCCCGTATACTCCATAGCTGTATAGGCCAAGCATACCGTTAGCTCATCTGCCGATTCGATCGATATAGGATAACCGGTTACTTCAACGTATCGGAATGCCTTGTAAGAGAAATTAGGCTCCCATGTCTCTACCTGATCGCCTCTCATCGTATATTGATCGTAATAGTTCTCTGATTTCTCGTTAGTTACGTTATGATCCACTCTTCCCTGAGCGTCCAGGTTCTCCGAATAGCGGAGGCGTATCGTCACGCCTTCTATACCTTTTAACTCCAGCTTAGGCCAGCCAGAGATGATTCTGCCTGCATCAAATACTTGAGGAAATTCACCCTTAGCTTCGCTCCCAGCAGGAAGGCTGAGCTTCGTTAACGTAATCTCCTCTTCAATTGCGCCCTCAGGAATCGTCTGCAAAACCATCGACCAATCTTCACGACCAATCTTTGATTTTTTGGCTTTAGCCGTCTTCATGCTATGATTCCAGTTTGCGTAACGCCACTTCTCGTCCCAGAGTCTAGCATCATAGTCTTCTATAGCCGAAATCCTGCGGTTTTGTTGATAAGCTGTGCCTACCCGATGCGGCATATCAACCAAGGTGTCCCAGCTTGTATCGGACTTTATGACCATTTTCTTTCCGTCTATGCTTGATAGATGCAGCTCCAATCGAAAACCCGGCAGACCATCGACAACATTTTGTCCCGCGCCCCCCATATAATGCGCGTCTGCCGTGATGCAATTCAAACCCTCAATTAATCGATCACTGACTTCATATTCCGTATAGAACTTCCTCTTCCACGGATCGGTAGGTGCAGGGGTACCATAACCGCCTATTTTGTCTCCATTCAAATAGACCTGAACATAGTGATGCCCTGATACGTATAGACGAGCGGAATTCCATTTCTCATTCACATCAAACTCTTTGCGAAAATATGAAAAGTCATTCGTTCTAACTTGCTGCGAGCGCCAAATCCACTCAGAAGTCCACTCCATAACATTCAGCTCCTAGTATTTTTTCAAATTATAAGACTTTTTAAGTTTCACACTTATAATAGGCTTATAATTCACCGCGAAACTTTGCTTTGCCTCCAAGGACGGCGACAGCCGTTTACGCTTGAAGCATAACATAACTATTTTTCTTGCTATAGGGAGGTATTTATGTTATTTATAGGGCAATCACATCCTAATTTGAAGGAGTCGATCGAGATGAACTCCACACCTTTTACTTTAGAAGGAAGTATCTTTTGGGATTCTAATTTTCAAATGTATGTTAAGAGAGAACGTGAAAAATTCACATTGCCTATACATATTCATGACTTTATAGAAATTCATTACGTTGCGGAAGGTAAAGGCTATCACTATGTCGGTGATGAGAGAATTCTAGTTGCGAAAGGAGATCTCTTTATCATCCCGATTGGAACTCGACATGTCTATCGACCTTCTTCTGAAGCAGATAAGGATGAATTAATCGTCTATAATTGTCTATTTGCATCAGGGGTTTTGGAGCTGCTTAATAGGTCCTATCCACTACCGAAAGAAATTGAAGACCTATTAAACGGTAACACCCGCACCTATAGCCGATACAAGGATATCTTCCACGAAGGGCGTTTGCACATGGAGGCTCTGCATCGGGAATATAAATCAAAGCAGCCTGGTCATGAGGCCGCCTTATATGCCCTATTGACCAGACTGCTCATTTATTTGTACCGTCTAGAATTAAATCTAACAGCTGCGCTTCCAGCCTATGCGCAGTTCGATTCTGCCTTTGCCTACATAGAGGAAAATTATAGCCGCCCCATGATTTTGTCTGACATCGCAAAGCTCATACCAGCAAGTCCAAGCTACACACAGAAAATATTTAAGCGCATAACTGGACAATCCTTTACCGAATACGTGCAAAACCTAAGGATTAAGAAAAGCACAGAGCTGCTTACGCAAACTTCCTTGTCCATTAAGGAGATCACAGAAATGGTCGGTTATCGAGATCAAAAGTTTTTTCACGAGTTATTCCGTAAGAAGACGGGACAAACGCCACTTCAATATCGCTCCAAAACTTATGGATCAGCCACCCTCTCACCTCCTGGGCCGGAGAACTACTAAGTCTCATACTTGCTTTATTGCTCGATGTGGGATAATAGACGAAAATGAGAAGCCTTCAATACAAAGGCTTCTCATTTTGCTTACTCCACTATTTTCTTAGAGAGTGCCAGCATATCCTGTAGGTCGACTACTCCATCATTATTAAGATCTGCTCTTCTGGCTTGCTCCCAGTCCGGACTGCCCGCACTTTTACCAAAATGATAAGACATAATAGCCAAGTCGCCGACGGTAACTACTCCATCCTGATTCAAGTCGCCTTCATTCGCTATAAATACGTTTATGGATGAAGGTGCCGCTTGACTTTCATTCCCCTGAGCATTCCCAAGGACAGCGCTTGTAACCGATATCGCGCCTGTTGCCGTTTGTGTTATGTTTTTTGCTTTGAAAGTCAGCTCCAGAATTTCCGCACTACCTGTCACTGCATTCCCGCCGCCTTCACTTGCGATGATGAAATGAAGCTGTCCTGTTGGAGCTTTAACAGTACTGAGAAGATTGACTCCTGCTTTTATGGACTTAGCTGATACAAACTCCATAACAGAAGAATCATAAGACAGCTTAATATCCTGCGCATAAATGCTTTCAGCAGCGCCACTGAGACCATACTTAACGGTAAACTTCTTACCCGGCTGAGCCGAGCCTCCTCCTGTTAAAGTAGTCTGAAGCGTTGAAGCAATATTAACTGTCACCGTTGCAATATTAGAATCCTTTACACCATTATTTATTTTGAATGTAAATGTATCCGTTCCGCTTGCTCCTTGACTTGGGGTATAGGTGAAAGCTCCAGTAGCTGCATTTGTGATTGCTGCAGCTCCTTTGGTACCATTCGCCACAATACTATACGTCAGTGACTGTCCGGCTTGACTACTTCCAGTTAACATCCCGTTTACGGCAGTATTTGTAAGAGCTGCAACTGTAAGATCATTTGCTACTAGTTCACTTTCAGCTGCATCCAGTGCATAAAGTCTGCCCTCTCCCGGTGCAAAGCTAGCAGATAATGCGCCTGTTCCGGCATTATAGGTAGTCGCGACTTCCAATCCCGTTGTCTTAGACACTTCTTTGACAGAATCCGGAAGAGTGCTTAATGAGAAGGATTGGGTATAAGAATTTTCCAGATCTTTATTTACGATCATAACGAATTCTCTTCCGTCTTCATTCTCAAAGCGTGATACAATCATCGGCATTACCGGTTCAGTAGTAGTCGATGGCTGCCAGAAATAGGTCGATGGGAGAGCAGTTGCAAATGGAGGTACACCACCCGTGTGATACACATCTTTGGATGTCAGTGAAAGAAGAGTTGATCCGAGCTTCAATACTTCTCCATTCACATTTTTCGCGTAATCATACGTATCGTTCTTCGTGCCATCAGGCATTATTAATCCATTATCCATGCCCGCTGGTGTGTGGTAGGTAAAGTAAACATACCCTTTTGCCCCATAAGCCAATGTAGAATAAACTTGAAATTTCAATTGACTCTCGCTTGGCTCTACCATATTAAAATAGTCATAAGACATAGATTGAATATAAGCCCAAAGATCGGTGCCCTTTAGTAATGACTGCTTGCGGAAATACTCTAAAGATTGATAATAAGGCTTCTCATCAAATCTTGTTGATAAATAAKGATAGGAGTCAAACGAGATCATGTCGGGATCGGTAGCTAACCAACCGTTAACATAGTTTTCATAACCGCCGTTTACGGGGTCGTTGGTGCCGCTGAAGTAATGCTGGCAATCATCACATATTCCATATAAATTCGTATACACCATATGATCGGGATCGATAGCCTTTATTTTATCCGACACCGACTTCAGCTTAGGAAAAACATCGCCAAACGKTTCATCAACCAAGTTATAACCAAGTAAAGCAGGATTATTCTTATAATGATTAACAAATGTCTCAATATATTCATCGCTTAAGTCGTTTGTAGGTGAGAAAGCGTTCCAATTTCCCCCGCCGGATCTAGGAAGCGTCATTTGGAAATAAAGATCGTTCGTTTGAGCGGAACCATTCGAGTAGGCTTGTCCTCCTGCATATGTGTCAGAATCGCTAGTCAAGAAAGGACCTAAATTTGTAGTGCTATCTGTAGTCAACTCCAAATAGTAAGTCGTATTTGCTGCAACT
>NZ_JBFUHJ010000321.1:0-6283 GCF_056402455.1 Paenibacillus sp. P4_A7
CGATTGAAGTCTGTCTCAATTTTTAATCGCGCCTTTAACCCGAGCTGTCTCCATGTGTCTGGGTGTTTCATCAAATCAATAAGCTTACGTGCTAGTTCATTACTATCTTTTTCAGCGACAAGATGCCCTGTTTGGCCATTATCAATCAATTCAGGAATTCCTGAGTGAAGGGTAGATACAACGGGCAGTCCACATGCCATAGCTTCTTTGATTGCATTAGGAATACCTTCTATGTTACCTACACGATCCTTCATGCTAGGAAGGCAAAAAATATGGGACTGCTCTAAATGTTTGGCTACCTGATGATGAGGAAGAGCACCCAAAAACGATATAAGGTGTTCCAGCTTCAATACTTTTGTTAATCGTTTCAATTTTTTTGCCAGTACACCGTCTCCTATTATGCTTAGCTGGGCTTGCGGGTAAATCTGATTTACTTGCTGAAAAGCTCTAATTAGCAAAGCAGCACCTTTCTTTTCGACAAGTCTTCCAACATAAACGATCCGCACCTGTCCATCTGAGGGGAAATAACGTTCTTTATATATGAATTGATTCAAATCTATTCCACTGTATTGGACAGAAACCTTATTTGCCGGACAGCCATATTTAATGAGTTCGTCTTTCATCGCTTGGCAAGGGACTGTGAAGCATTCCCCGATAGAAAAAAGACGCAGCAACGATTTCATACGCTTTTTCATTTTATCGGTGCTAGGCGAGTCGCATCCATGAAAGGAAGTAACGAGTGGAACTCTCCACTTTTCTTTCAACGGTAGCATTCTGATGCCTGACGTCCCGAACCTGGCGTGAATGAGCTTGAAATGGTTGTTTTCAAGCATGGATTCCAATTTGTGATAATTGGGGGAGACGATTACGTTTTTATGTGGAAAACAATCTTTGTTTTGTTTTTTCTCGCAAAAGATGTAAGGTTCATAACGTTTCATTTGCCGGATCTCGCCGTAAATAAAAGTTTCGCTGATCGGCAAAAACACAGAACGGACAACAGCGATGTTGTTCAGAAAGTTTACCTCCCTTGATGTTTTATACATTCATCCTTAATTTATGATGAGTTTGAGCAGGATGTATAGACAACCGTGTAGGTGATGGCAACGTTTCGAGAAAAGAACCTTTTTGCCCACGCTTTTTATATGATTTTGCATAGTGTGGTAAGAAGAGTGGAAAGGGATGAAAGGAAACGTGAGCGTAATCGAGAGACTAAAACGTAAGGTAGAAAATGACTTCGGAATTAGAATCAAGAAGTGGGACGTCATCAAGCATGAAAAAAAATCCAGCTATGTTGCTCGTATTGTCGCTGGGAAGGGTGAGAAATATGCTCTGAAAAGCTTATATATATCGCCTGAACGACAATTATTTATCGCTAAATCGGAGCAGATGCTGTCTCAGAGCGGTGTTGATCTAGCCCAGCCGACACCGACGTTAAAAGGCGATTTATATTTGAATCATAAGGATATTCCTTATGTCTTATATGAATGGGTTGATGGTAAAAGTATGCGATTGCGTCATAAGGAAGACCTTGAAGCAATCGTGAAAGTAATGGCTAAATTTCACTTTACATCTCGTGATCTAGATTATCCTTCTGATGTAAAAGTATATGAACATCCCAACTGGATAAATGAATACAAGGACCGTTTAAAGTCGATAGAACGCTGGAAAAAAGAACATAAATCATCAAAAAATCAGGCGGAATCAATCATCAGCCGTGAAATTTCCTTTTTCCGAAAGATGGCCAAAAAAGCACTCAAAGCACTGAAAAACAGCCGGTACGAAGACTATATGAAAGGACTTGTTTCTGCCAAGAGTCTAGTGCATGGCGATCTTCATCACAATAATCTGATTGATGGGAAAGATGCGGTTACACTGATCGATTTTGAGGATATTCGTTATGATCTCCCCTCAAAAGACCTAATCCGCACATATAGCATGTACACGAAAAGTCACCCATTTGCAGGGGAAGAATTCAAAAGCATGATGAAGACATATGAACGCTATAATCCACTCTCTCCAGAAATCAAGCAGCTTGTCTTCATTGACTTGCTGTTTCCGCATATTTTCGAGAGGCTGCTCCGCAAAAAAAAATATGTCGGAATGAGCAAAGAAGAACTAAAACACAGGATCAAACAAGAAAAGAAAAAAGCATCGTATATATACAAACATTATTTGAGTAACAAAGGTACCCTAGAAGGTGAGGGACTGAATTGAAGAGAATCGCATTTGTCCGCATGCGTTACCTTCCTCCATCTGAAACATTTATTTATGAAGAGCTGAAAAATATTAAAGATTATAAACCAATCGTGTTTACACGAAAGAAAATGAACGTAAATCGTTTCCCCTTTTCCAGAATTAAAAAACTGCCACATAGTCATAGAAAAATGGTTAAAGCATTCAGAAGAAAAAAAATCAAGCTCATACACGCCCGTTTTGGAAATGCGGGGGTCCGATTAATGGCGGTCAAAAAGCAGCTTCGAATTCCTATGCTAACGTCTTTTCACGGTTTTGACTTACCTGCAAAAATGTCGATGAAAAAAGATTATCACCGCAAGCTGCCTAGATTATTCAGAATCGGCAATAAATTCACGGTACCGTCCCGTCATATGAAAGGGCAGTTGATTAAATGGGGATGCCACCCTAATAAAATAAAAATTATGTATAGCGGCATCGATTTGAACAAATTCCTCTATACAAAGCGTGAACCCAAAAAAGATGCCATTACGATTATATCTGTCGGACGCCTTCATCCTAAGAAGGGGTTCCGCTATTTATTGAAGGCTTTCAAAAAAGTACATGATCGATATCCCTCATGCAGACTCATTATTGTGGGAGAAGGGGAAGAGGAGAAAAAAATCAAACGTCAGATCAAATCATTGAAGCTTGAAAAATCCGTTCAATTGGAAGGGCTGGTAGCTCATGGCAGGCTATCTGAATTTTTAATTCAAGCGGATGTATTTTGTCTTCCCAGCATAACGACGAAGGATGGGAACCATGAAGGGATTCCAAATGCCATTAAGGAAGCGATGGCTACTGGTATTCCGATTGTATCTACGCGGCATGGAGGTATTCCGGAATTGGTCACTGATGGAAAGGAAGGCTATTTGGTTCCTGAAAAAAATACAAAGAAGCTGGCGGAAAAAATCAAGCTATTAATAGAAAACCCAGCTTTACGAGAAGAGATGGGTAAGAACGGACGCGAGAAAATAGAGCAGCAGTTTAACTCAGCGAAGCAGGTTCAGAAATTAGAGGAAATATACAGCAACCTAATCAGAAAGGGGCGATGATTATGGATACAAACGAAACGACGAGCCAAGTTGATGAAACAAGTGAGGAAGCCGTCAATGATGCTGCTCTAGTTACTGTGGTTATTCCAACGTATAACCGTGCTAAGTTTTTAAAGAGGGGTATTGAAAGTATACTAGGCCAAACAACCAAAAGATGGAAGCTGTTGATTGTTGATGATGGCTCTAAGGACGATACGAAAAAGGTAGTTAAACACTACTTAGATGATCCAAGAATCCGTTATGTGAGATTAAAGAAAAATAAAGGTGTGTCGCATACGTTAAATCATGGGCTGTCTTTAGTAGATACACCTTATTTCTCACAGCTTGATGCAGATGATTGGTATGAGCCAAATACGCTTGAAGCCTGTCTAGATAAGATGGAGAAGTCAGGAAAAAAGACGGGCTTAGTTTATGGGCATGAGAAAATATGGAAGACCGCTAGAAGGGGTAAGGTTAAGTATGTAGAAAAGAAAAAAAAGAAAAAGATTACAAGCAAATATAAATTCATTACCTATCATCCGATGATTTATCCTCGTTTTTACCGTACAGAAGCGCTTCGCAAGGTCGGAGGCTGGTCGAGGAGGGTTCCGCAAAATGGTCGTTTTGCAGAGGATAGACAAATTCTGCTTAAGCTTGCCGGACGTTATTCCTTCAAAATAATAAGAAAAAGCTTATATAACCGTTTGAAGCATAAAAAAAATAATTCAAGAATAGAAAATCGGCATAAGTATGCCAAGGTTACTAGATTTTTGTACAAAAGAGCATTGAAGCGCTGGGGAAACAAGTATAAGGCAAAATTCGTTTGGGTAAAAGGTCGGCTTAAAGTAGGCAGGCTGATCAGAAAATGAATGTAGATGAACAACAAAAGATAGATTCGGTCTCTAGGTCGGAAGAAAAGTGGTTAACCACATTGGAAGTAATTGAAGAGATCGGCAAAGCACTGGAGGAGAAGAAGCCACTCTCCATTATTCGGATTGGTGACGGGGAAAACATCTGCCTAACGCAGTACAAAGTGTGGCCTATTAAAAAAACACTTTCAACACGTTGGGGTAGACTGTCTCGCAGCACGAATTGGAAGGGAGTCCGGTTGCCAAATATTAAGCTTCGTGACCAATTAGTTGACGCGATAGCAAAAGCGGATATTGTCGGTATTCCTTATTACGATGATAAAGAGATATTGGCCAGACAGCGATATTTGCGTCCCTTGACGGATGAATGTTTTGAAAAATATAATCTGCATCCTAAACAGCTGTGCCATACCTTCGTGAACCGTCACATGGTTGAACACCATCAGTTTTGGGAGAAGTTAAGAGGCAAAAAGGTGGTTGTCATTTCCCGCTGGGCCGATGATTTCAAAAATCTATTAATAAGCAGATACGGAGCATTTGACATAAAATTTGTAAAGACGATCCAGATTAATCGCTATGAAGAGATTCCAAAAGTAATGCAGAAGATGAAAGCAATTGAATGTGATATCGTATTTATTTCCGCGGGAGTTAATGCCGTTATATTGGCGCAGCTACTCGCGGATGAACAGAATCGTATTGCGATTGATTTTGGCAAATCAGCAATATTCATGATAAAAGGAGACCCAAAAGTTAAGTCATGGAATCCCGGAAAGGCAGATCACTATAGGGAATCAGCAGAAGGAGGAGAGCAGACTTGAAGATCACCGTCATTGGCTCGGGATATGTTGGTACTACGACAGCGCTTGTATTAGCTTATCTCGGTCATGACGTCATCGGCTATGATGTCGATAACGTCAAAGTGAGGAAGTTAAATGAAGGCATCCTTCCGTTTAGTGAACCTGGGTTAGAACCTTTGCTTAAGGATCTGCTGAAAGATAAACGGATTATTTTCACTTCAGATAGCATGACCGCCATTATTCAAAGTGAAATATTAATGATTTCGGTAGGCACCCCCTCAACCCCTAACGGAAATGCCGATTTAAAGTATCTTCAACAAGTGTTGGACGTCATTGCAGAATATATTAATGAACCTAAGATTGTTGTCACCAAAAGCACGGTGCCTATTGGAACAAATCGGTGGATGAAGCTTCAATTGACCGAAAAGATAGATACCAGTAAATTCCCAATAGAAGTGATATCAAATCCTGAATTTTTACGTGAAGGCGAAGCACTTCACGATTCTCTTCATCCTTCTCGAACTGTAATCGGCGGGGATGATATACAGGCAATAGAGAAAGTAAAACGATTATATACTCCCTTACAAACCTCGTATTTTATATGCAACTATGAAACGGCTGAAATGATCAAATACGCCTCGAACGGATTTTTAGCCGCTAAGATCTCCTATATCAATGAAATTGCTCGGTTAGCTGACCTCGTGGGTGCGGATATTGGCGGAGTCGCAGCGGGAATGGGAATGGATCCGCGCATTTCACCCCATCATTTGTATGCAGGTATTGGTTATGGGGGCTCTTGTTTTCCCAAAGACGTAAATGAACTTCTTTATCTTGCTCGGCAAAAGAATATAAATTTGAGTCTTCTAGAGCAAGTAAAGCTTATCAATGACACTCAAATAGATTGGTTTATCCAGAAGATAGAGTCGTTGCTTCCTTTAAAAGGAAAACGGGTACTCGTGCTAGGTGTCACCTTTAAGGAAGATACGGATGATCAGCGGGAGTCTCCAGGCATTCGTTTGATGGAACAATTGCTTGATAAAGAGATTGATGAGATTAGAGTAATTGATCCGACAGTTTCTTCCGTAGAACAAATCCATTGGACAAAAGGACTTGATGCTCGTGAAAAGGCGAAAATTAAAATAGTTTCGGTAGATAACGCAGCGGCAACTGGGGTTCATGCTGTCCTGTTGACGACATCATGGTCGCAATTTTCCTCCTATCCTTGGCAAGAGTGGGTTAAGAAAACGGGAAATCCTTATTTATTCGATGGAAGAAATTTTCTTGACTCAGAGGAAATGCGTCATTTGGGCTGGAAATACGTCGGTGTTGCGCGGGGGGAAACGATATGAAT
>NZ_JBFUHJ010000322.1:0-6274 GCF_056402455.1 Paenibacillus sp. P4_A7
TGTATTCGTTGCCGGTGTAGCTACCCCAGCTATRCTGAAGCCTATAGTCTGCAGCGAAGCGTGATTGACCTTCAGGTCCGCTGTTGCAATGCCGTTCGTGAAGGTTACGGTAATCGTATCCGGCGATGCCGTTAGAGCAGCTCCATTAAAGCTGCCATAAGAGCCATTCGGCGCTTGCGTATAGCCCGAGATTGTTACGTTGCGAGCTCCATTAAATGTAGTGTCGATGTGCCCGAGCGCATTTTTGACCGTCAGCGTCACTGTATCAGCCGTGCCAGCGATAGGGCTCGCGGTTGCCGACGATGCAGTTGCTGTCTGTGCGGGTGCAGGAGCTGGTAATGTCACAGTCGCGCTTGTCACTTGCGTTAATCCCGCTGCATCGAAGGCGAGCTGAGCTCCGTTTACACTAGCTTCGTTATCTGCGCCCAGGTTCGTAAAGGTCACAATTCCGGCGCTTGCCTTAGCTGTCATCGTTCCTTTGAGTGTCCAAGTACCTGCATCCTTCTTCGAAGCCGTGATGACAGTCGAGTTGTCGCCTATGCTCGTATTTCCATAAGCATCGCGAAGCGTGATGACCGCTTGCTGGGCGAATTCGCCGCCATTGCTTGTGGGTGCTGTTATATCAGTTGTTACTGCCATCGCTGCCGTACTGCCTGCCACTGGCGTGATGCCAAGTGTATTCGTTGCCGGTGTAGCTACGTCAGCTATGCTGAAGCCTATAGTCTGCAGTGAAGCGTGATTCAGCTGCAGGTCCGCTGTTGCAATGCCGTTCGTGAAGGTTACGGTAATCGTATTCGGCGATGCTGTTAGAGCAGCTCCATTAAAGCTGCCATAAGAGCCAYTCGGCGCTTGCGTATAGCCCGAGATTGTTACGTTGCGGGCTCCATTAAATGTAGTGTCGGTATTCCCGAGCGAATTTTTGACCGTCAGCGTCACCGTATCAGCTGCGCCWGCGATAGGGCTCGCGGTTGCCGCCGCTGCAGTTGCTGTCCGTGCAGGTGCAGGAGCTGGCAATGTCACAGTCCCGCTTGTCACTTGAGTTAATCCCGCTGCAGCAAAGGCGAGCTGAGCTCCGCTTACACTTGCTTCATTGTCTGCACCTAAGTCAGTAAAGGTCACTGTGCCAGAGCTGGCCGTAACTTCCATCGTTCCCTTGAGCGTCCACTCACCAGCATCCTTCTTCGAAGCCGTGATTACAGTTGAGTTGTCGCCTATACTCATGTTTCCATAAGCATCGCTAAGTGTGATAACCACTTGCTGGGCGAACACGCCGCCATTGCTTGCAGGAGCTGTTATATCAGTTGTTACTGCCATCGTTGCCGTACTGCCTGCCACTGGCGTGATGCCAAGTGTATTCGTTGCCGGTGTAGCTACGCCAGCTATGCTGAAGCCTATAGTCTGCAGYGAAGCGTGATTGAGCTTCAGGTCCACCGTTGCAATGCCGTTCGTGAAGGTTACGGTAATCGTATTCGGCGATGCTRTTAGAGCAACTCCATTAAAGCTGCCATAAGAGCCATTCGGCGCTTGCGTATAGCCCGAGATTGTTACATTGTGGGCTCCATTAAATGTAGTGTCGGTGTGCCCGAGCGAATTTTTGACCGTCAGCGTCACCGAATCAGCTGCGCCAGCGATAGGGCTCGCGGTTTCCGCCGATGCAGTTGCTGTCCGTGCAGGTGCAAGCGTCTTAAATGTCTGTTGACCTCCATAGGTAGTCCCCACACCATTCACTGCTTTAACGCGATAATAATAAGTGGTGTTTTCCGATAATCCTGTAAGGCTAACTGATGCCGCTGTATTACCTGCACCTGCAGTTATAGATCCTCCTGTAGTCGCAGAAACATTCGTACCATAGCTGCTAGTCGTTCCATACTCAAATGTCACGGTAGTATTAGCATTATTATCATTAACAGTACCGTTCAGCGTTGCACTCGTATACGAAACACTGGTTGCTGCACCTGTAGTAGCAGAGGGAGAGGTGGCAGGTACAATAGGGGTAGCGAAATTAAGATTGTCGATCATTATGCTCATAAACGTATTCGGACTTACATCAGCAACAGTCATGCGAAGTTGGTCGATATTGTTCCATGCACTACCAGTAAACGATAATAATCCACTATTACCACCGCTATTTTCTTCCGTCAACGTCGTAAGACGATTGTAGCTAATGGAAGAAGCCCCAGGTTCATAGGTGCCAGTAACGGCAAAATTAACAGTCGCCGTTGCTTTCATGACGCCGTTATCATATCCATTGATTTTATACACTTGACTATTTTCTGAAGCATGGCCCCAAACCTCCGCATTAAAAGAGGTCAGCTTAAAGTTATTCTCATTGTTCTCGGAAGCGAATTGAAAGTACGTAGCGTTCGGATCATTACCATCAAAATAAGAACTCAAACCATAACCAGTGCCAAGACTAGTAAGACCTCCAGTAATGTTGCTGATGGTATCGACCGTCAAGTAGTCATCAGCATCCGTTGAATAAATGATTCCGTCAAGTGTAAGAGAACCTTTGTCGGGACTCTTGATAACTCCTCCAACGCCATCAAAATTCTGACTAGTCGGTGCAGCTGCCGCAGCAGGGAAAACAAGATAATAAAACATAACTGCCAAGAGCGCAGCAATCGACGCCAAAAATATTATCATTCTAGTAGGCGAAAAAATAGATCTACCGCTTCGTTCTTTCACGCTGCCCAAACCTCCCATTTTAAAATCCTCCATCAAATTGTTTTCTTTTTTCGAATATCAGAACCTACTATGTTAAATCCAATATGTCAATAACTGTTATAATTCGGCCTTTTTTTCATTTCCCCTTTAAATTTGAATCAATTTCATAATGCATAGTTACAAAACCTTAGACTAACCATTTAAGCATTTTCATTTGTAAAAAAGTTATGCAGCTTCTTCTTGTAACTGGCGGCTTTCCCTCAAGAAGCTCTATCCTTTTTACATGCTTTAGAACGTGGCTCCTTATTGTCAGGCAAAGACAATGTTATTAAATTGCAAACACCCGTAAGCAACTACAACAGTATTGAGTTATCCTCGAAAACAGCCGAGGTTGGCGATGTAATGGAAGAGGTTCTGCTTGAGACGTTCCTGGGAGAGTCGATCAATAGCCTCTAGCCACCCTACCTTTGCAATTCTAGCCGTTTCACGATATGGTTTGAGAGGAACTTAAATATATAGCTATAAAGGATGGGACATGCTTGAATACACCGAGCCGAGAGCCGGCATTTATATATACGTATGCTTACCGTGTGGATGAACAATCATTGTGTTACTTGGAAATGCGAGCTATTTTTGGAATGGAGGCTCCGGGCAATATTTTGAAAAGCAGCATCGCTATCGATCCTAGCCGAAGTCCGTTTATGAGAGAACGCGTAGAGATACTATATGAGGGAGATACGCTGCCGCAAATCTATGATCAGGTAGAGGCTATGAACATGGGTGATGAAACGTTCAAATGTCTATTTGTGAAAACGAATGATTTAGCGCCCGCTGACAAAATAGAATACGATGACCAACGCGTCATTGAACGTGAGCTTGGCATGCGTATTACCGGGGAAGCCGATGTGCGTAAGCCGGATCATATATTTGGTATCATTACGCTTGGAGGACGCTGGTATTTTGGAAAATATGTCAAAAGCAAAGCGATTTGGCTGGATCATGTGAAGAAGCCCCGCAGTTACTCCATTGCGCTGAGTACACGTGTAGCAAGAGCTGCCGCTAATATCGCGGTGCCTAATCCGAAAGGCATCAAAGCCATCGATCCTTGCTGCGGTATCGGGACAGTGCTCGTAGAAGCCCTCTCCATGGGCATTGACATCGTCGGCCGCGATATCAATCATTTTATAGCACGAGGGGCACGCGAGAATATTGCTCACTTTGGCTTTGAGGGTGTCGTTACTTTAGGTGACATAGCTAATATAGAGGAAAAATACGATGTAGCTATTATTGATATGCCATACAACTTATTTTCCAATACAACTCCTGAGGAGCAATTTTCCATTCTTAAACACGCTCGTCGTATTGCCGATAAAGTAATTGTCATTACGATTGAGACGATCGATGAGATGATAGAAGGTGCAGGCTTAACTATCGCAGATCGCTGCGTCGCTAAGAAGGGCCATTTTTCCAGACAAATAATCGTTTGCGTGTGAACCATTTGATCTAGGGAGGAATTAAGCATGCCAGACCATGATTCCATTTATGCAAGTGAAGCCGACAAATACCATCAGTTAATAGACAAGCAGCCTGATTTGGACAAGATTATAGACGAAATACGGCCGTACAGCGGATTAGATATCGTCGATCTTGGAGCAGGTACGGGAAGGCTGACAGCGGTGCTTGCCGCAAAGGCAAAAACAATTATTGCGCTTGATGCCTTCGAGGATATGCTGCGCATAAACGAGGAAAGACTGAGCGAAGCCGGACATACGAACTGGACAACAAAGGTGGCTGATCATCGCAGCCTTCCTTTGGAAAATAACAGTGCCGATTTGATCGTATCCGGCTGGAGTATTTGTTACTCAACGAACACGGGTATTCCGGAATGGGAGCAAAACCTTGGGGAGATTATAAATGAACTAAAGCGTGTACTGCGGCCGAACGGAACGATCATTATTTTCGAAACGATGGGCACAGGCTTTGAAGAGCCCTCCCCGCCTGAGTTTCTGAAGCCCTATTATGCTGCATTAGAGCAGGATTATGGCTTCTCTCATAAATGGATTCGAATGGACTATCAATTCGACAATGCCGAGCAAGCTGAAGAGTTAACACGCTTCTTCTTCGACGAAGAGTTAGCCAATAAAGTAGCTGCACAAAAGCTTGTTCAGCTGCCCGAATGCGCCGGCGTCTGGTGGCTTCATCTATAGCATCTAAGCGCAAGGTGGAGCCTTTTGAAGACTCCGCCTTGCTCAAACTATCGCAGTATCGCAGCTATGCTGGTGCAGCAAACTGCTTACTGTCTGTCATTCCTGCTTCCGAATACACCAGTTGGTCATACAACGTTGACCCGATACATGTACGGTTTTGATTGGCTCGAAAAAGATGCCGTTCAGCATCGCCGTCGTTGCTTGGAGTCTCTCCTCATTAACAAGGAACCGTTTGCTTCCATCCGGGAGCAGATAGCGTTCATTTCCTAGCGGCTGTATCACCGTCTCGATTCCGATAGACGAGGCTAGACGCGCAAATAACATCCCGCCTGGCTTCAACACCCGCCATAGCTCCTTCACCATTTGCAGAAAATGCTCTTCATTGTCAGCAAAGTGCAGTACCGCGCTGCTTATAATAAAATCAAAGCTGCTGTCCGCAAAGCTCATACTCTCTACAGCTTCCACACGAGCCTGCTCATAGGGCCAGCTAGGCGCTATCTTGCCCGCGAGCTGCTGAACAGTACGCACCGCTTCTTCCGATTGATCAATAGCAAACACCTCATAACCATTACGGAGCAAATAAACCAGATTACGTCCCCTGCCGCAGCCCGCGTCCAAAATCCGCATATCCTTTGTAATTCGGCCTTTTAACAGCTGATCAAATAAATAAATATCTATATCGCCAAATTGATCATGAACATTCATATTAGAATTAGACCTACTTTCATTAAAAGATGGCTTGGTTATACCTTATAAAGGTACACCTTCGTCCGATATGTATCCGTGCAAGTAATAACCCGTTCGGGCTCCCAGTCCGGAAGCGCGAAGCAAATACTTATGATCTGTGCGTCCGGCACCATCTGTTCCCGTAAAATAACGCTCAATCGTTTCATCGCACCCGGATAGAGATAACACACAACCAAATCAGCGCTTTCGTATCGATAGCTGTACAGATCGCCCCGAATAAAGGTTACCTGATTAGCAGGGCTTCCTCGCCTATCCAGCCTTGCCGCGAGTCTCGACACCCACAARGGGATCAAGGAGTTTTCTATTCCAATGACTTTCCAACCTAGGCACACTTTTGCCGCCTGCAGAGCGACCGTCCCCCAGCCTGAACCCGCTTCTACCATGATGCCCTCGCTTGGCAGTCGTTTAATTTCCTTCATAACCAYACGTCTGACTGGGTCAGATGAAGGCATGGGTGAAATACCATTTTTCCAGCTAATGAATACAATCGATAGTAAGGCAAGCAGCACCGTAAGCATCAATAAGCTAGACACCATCTGATAAAGAATTGCCTCCAAGTCCAGATCACTCTCCTATCTATGAATCAACAATAAGATGATTCCGGCGTGGTGCCGAAATCATCCTATTTATTGCGATCTATTTAGCTGCTTTTGTTC
>NZ_JBFUHJ010000323.1:0-6272 GCF_056402455.1 Paenibacillus sp. P4_A7
TAAGGAACCCATACAAAGCGATCTCCAAAAATTTCTTTCGCAAGCGCTTTACCGTTATCCGCACAGCACAAGCTTATAATAGAATCCGGATGTGTGTGATCCACATGTTTGAATGGAAGGAATGCATGCAGAAGCGTTTCAATCGAAGCACGTGGATGCTTGGAGTCGATCATACAATTTACTAAATAAGCGACCATTTCCTCGTCAGGCATTTCATTACGCTCAAATAACGGACGAATATCATCCATACGCAAGCCTGTGAAATTCCCTGCTTTCATAGAAGCAAGATCGGAACCACTGCCCTTCACATACATAACCTCAACATCGCGGCCGCGGAAGTCTTTAACGATTGTTTTGCTAGATGTATTGCCACCACCGAAATTACAAACCCGACGATCTGTACCAATAATGTTAGAACGGTATACAAGTTCATTTAATCCGCCTTCTAATTGCGACGCTTTCGACTTATCCCACAAACTTTGTACCATGATTATACCTCCGAATGATGTTTTGTATTTGTCTGAATCGATCATATCATATTTGTTTATCTTTGAATATATAAAATTCAAAGATAAACGGATATCCGTTTTCTTTTAAAATACAACAAAAAAACTGTCCTTTAAGTAGAACGATCTACTAAAAGGACAGCTTTCATCTTCTATTAATACTTCTATTACTGTTTATTCTATCGTTCTATTGACATCGCAGCGTAACTTCAATATCTTGATTGTAATTGCCAAAGCCTTTTCCGAAAAGTGTAACACCTCCGCAGTTTTTGGCCGTAGCACTACATGCAATTCTGAACATAATCTCTTTATCATAGGTTAGAGTCAATTGCTCGATCGTCACATTAGATACTTGAACACCATCGATGTATGAGCCTTGCTTATTAATCCGGATCGTCTTCATTAGGCCATGCTGAATGTTTTTATGCCACCATTCCGGCGTAAACTGTCCCCTCGTACTTCCAAAATCACCTGGATATGTCCAAGTTCCCACATGAACATCGTTTAAGGTAAAAGCAATATCAGAAGGCAGATGATCAACGGCACACGGTGTTTCCGAACAGATCTCCAATGCAATTTCCAATGATTCCGCCGTTTCATTATTAACCATATAATTCGGAATCCTATATTCTACAAAGCCAGAACCAAACCACAATACTTTAGCCCCAACATGCTCAGGATCAGCAAAATAACGAGGATCGTCACACATGCCAATCATTTGTGTATCAGATGCGAGTCCGCAGGTCGGCTTAACCTGATAGGACGAATAATGCCCTACAGGCAGCGACACCACATAGCGATTGGTTTCATCAACAACAACTGGCGCAGTTTTAAATAGAAGTTTTGCATGCGCAAGCTGCAAATAGCATATCTTTTGCATGCCCCGTTTGCCAGCAACACTCTCGCTGCGCACGATTCCGGCTTCCTCAAGCATATGAATATGTCTCGTTACAATGGGAGACTTTATGTCTAGTGCTTCAGACAAGCTTTTGATATTCATTGGCTGTATATTGAGCAGTTCTATTATTTTCACCCTGCTTTGAGATGAGAAACATTCAAGAAATCTCATATTTTTACTACTTACTTCAATTTCCATCATTACCACCCTTTTAAATCTCTCGCTATTCACTCACTATATAACTAAAAAGTTAACATATCAACTAGTTCATTCGCAAAACTTGACATGTAACTATATTTTCACTAAAATTAGCGGCATGTACATATCTAAAAAGATATTTAGTTACCTTTTAAGTTATCTTAATTGCAATGAATAAAACGCAGGAGGTATTTTATAAAATGAATTCCTTTCAATTTCACAATCCAACCCATATCGTGTTCGGTGAAGGGTCAGCTGATCAAATTGGTCAGTTAACTTCAAAATACGGCAAAACGATCTTACTTGTATACGGATCAACTAGTATCAAAAAGTCAGGTTTATATGGCAAAACTGTAAAACATTTAAACGAAGCAGGAATCATCATCCACGAGCTTCCAAATATCGAACCGAACCCTCGTCTATCTACCGTAAAAAAAGGAATAGAGCTTTGTCGTACGCACAGCATCGATTTCATTCTAGCAGTCGGTGGGGGAAGTGTAATCGATGCATCGAAAGCTATAGCTGCTGGTGTTCCTTATGAAGGTGACGTTTGGGATTTCTTCACGAACAAAGCAGTCATCAAGGAAGCCCTTCCTATCGGCACTATTCTCACGTTAGCAGCAACCGGATCAGAAATGAATGGCGCCTCCGTTGTATCGAACTGGGAGGAGAACCTAAAGCGTGCCTTTGGCAGCTCACATACTTATCCTAAGTTTTCCATTCTCGACCCGACATTGACTTATACAGTACCTCGTAACCAAACGGTAAACGGTGCCGTTGACATTATGTCTCATGTATTTGAGCAATACTTCAGCCAAACGAAGAACACACCTCTTCAAGAACGTTTCTGTGAGTCCATCCTACAAACCGTCATTGAAAATGTAGAAATTGCGCTTGAAAATCCAAATGACGCAGCTGCTCGCGCCAATCTGATGTGGTGCGGAACGATGGCGCTAAACGGTGGTCAAATCAGCGTCGGTATGGCAAATGATTGGGCATCACATGGCATTGAGCACGAGGTGAGCGCTATCTATGATATTCCACACGGTGCAGGACTCGCTGTCATTTTTCCAAATTGGATGAAGTATGTCTACCAAGAGAGAATAGATCGTTTTGTTCAATATGCACAGCGCGTTTGGGACATTGATACAACGGGTAAAACAGATCAAGAGATTGCCCTTGCCGGCATTCAAGCAACTAGAGACTTCTTCACTCGTATTGGCGCTGAAGCTCGTCTGGCTGATTTTGGAATTGGCAACGATAAACTTGGTCGCATGGCAGAAGAAGCTGTTCGTTACGGTGCAATCGGCTCATTCAAACGTTTAGAGAAGCAAGATGTTAAAGCCATTTTGGAGCTTTCACTATAATACAGGAGGCAATCATTAATGACTAAAGCACTAACGGAATATACTCTATTAAGCAATGGAGTAAAAATGCCATGGTTTGGCCTTGGCGTGTGGAAGGTTAAGGATGACGGAGAAGCAGAGCAAACCGTTTCCTCTGCCATAGAAGCAGGTTATAGAAGTATTGATACTGCAGCAGCTTACAACAATGAAACGGGTGTTGGAGCTGGTATTCGCAGCAGCGGTATTGCGCGTGACGAGATTTTTATCACAACAAAAATTTGGAACGCTAATCAGGGCTATGAATCAGCGCTTATCGCATTCGAAGAAAGCAGACAGAAGCTCGGTGTCGATGTCGTTGATCTACTCCTCATTCACTGGCCGGTTAAAGGCAAATATTTGGATACATGGCGTGCGCTAGAAAAGCTTTATAAAGACGGCCTTGTACGAGCGATTGGTGTAAGCAATTTTCAGATTCATCATTTGCAGGAAATTATTGAGGCAGGCCAAATTATCCCTATGGTCAATCAGGTGGAGTATCACCCGCTTCTGACTCAGGAAGAGCTTCATGACTTTGCCAAAAAGAACAAAATCCAGCTTATGGCTTGGAGTCCGCTTATGCAAGGAAACCTAGATCATAGCGTGCTTGCCGACATCGGCGCGAAGTATGGCAAATCACCTGCTCAGGTCGTGCTTCGTTGGGATATTCAGAACGAGGTTGTCACGATTCCTAAATCAACTAACCTTGTACGCCAGAAGGAAAATGCCGACATTTTCGACTTTGTTTTAACACCGGAAGAAATGATACAAATAAGTTCCCTTAATCAAAATAAGAGGTTTGGTCCAGATCCAGACAACTTTAATTTTTAAAAAAACTTATAATAATGTGAGTAGAGCAGCCTTAGTAGATTTCTACTTAAGGCTGCTCTTTGTTTTTCATTTCGATTCATTATAAGCACGCAAAAGCGTGTAGCGATTCGGCCTTACACGATGAGCCTCTTGCAGACTCCGAGTGAGCAGTTCCTCGTCGACGCCTAACTCCTCGGTAGTTGCCGACCCTCCGACTTGGCGAAGCCAATTACGGATTTCTTGCTCAGTTGGCAGAGCAGCAATTTCATTTCGTATCTTATCCGGCAATGAAACAAATGCTAGTCCTTCATCATCAGCGGCTAATGCATGATAAAGCTTGGAAATTTCGGCGCAGGCAACACCGACCTTCGCACCATGCAGCAGTTGTCTTTTGCCAAGACGAGTATATTCCATCTCCCAGTAATGCGACAGATGATGCTCCGATCCCGAAGCGGAATGCGACTGCCCAAACAAGAGCATAGCCAGACCAGATTCAATTAATGCTTCAATTAATATACGAACGCCTTCCTGATCGCGGCTTGCAATTTGCTCCACATGCAGAATGCATTTGTTCAAAGCATCAATTGTAATTTTAGCAACAACCTCTGAGTAGTCCTCACCGCCCTCTGCTGCACCGAAGCTCCAATCYAGCAATGAGGTATATTTGCCTAGCATATCCCCAAAGCCGGCAGCTATCATCGCTGAAGGTGCATTTGCAAGCAGCTCCAAATCTGCGAAAATGGCATCAGGTCCAATTGCTGCGACCGTCTTCTTCTCTCCACGAATAATAATTGGAGCCCCTTTGGAGTTGAAGCCGTCCACAGAAGGCGCGGTTGGTACTGAAATAAATGGAATCCGTGACGTAAAAGCGGCATATCTAGCGATATCATGAATCGTACCAGATCCCGCCGCGACCACTACCTCAGAAGAAGTATTCTGGATGTCAAGCAGGAGCTGAACGATTGATACTTCATCAGCAATCACGTCGCCCTGAGCATTCGCTTTAATAAGTGAAACATTTGCCTCAATACCGGCAGCGAGAATCGCATCTTTCAAAAATTTTCCCGCTACCGCGTATGTATTTGCATCCGTAGCAATGATCACACGACGATAGCTTTTATCCTTCAAATAGGGTGCTACTTGGCGAATAGCTCCTGTTTCAATGCATATTGGATCAATATTTATCTCATTAAGCTTCTGTTCGTCAAATCCGAAAGCTAGTTTCTTCACGTTTTCTACCAATGATGACATATTAGCGCCTCTTCTCATTTGCTCATATGATTCATTTTGCTTTTAGCCGCAAACCTTTGTCAACGTTGCAGCTTAGCAGCAGCATCCTTCATAAAATCAGCAATTATAACTTTTCCACCTCTTTTATTACTATCAAGCGCTGCCAAAACCATAGCCATACTATAAATATTGTCACTACAATCCGTCTCTGGCTTCCGTCCTGCTTTAAGTGCATCAAACATTTCGTCCAGACAACCAAAGTGGCCTGCGCTTCTCATTGCAGGAGGTTGACCCTCTATACGAACATGATCACTGATGAAACTACCTATCTGATTGTCTGCAGCGACAACATCTGCATAAATCTCGCTATGCCCGTCCCAAATGGCAGTCCCAATCTCTCCCGTCACACGCCATGCAGCTTCCCAAGACGTATTCGCTCCTTCGGCGCACCACGAGCCGCGATAATTAAATACCGAGCCGTCCGACATTTCAAAGATACATACAGCCATTGCGTTCCCGGCATACCATGAACCAGGCGGGTTGAATTCCTGACAATAGACAGAGACCGGATTAGCTCCACTAATAAAGCGCGCTTGATCAAAAGTATGAATCGCCATATCTAACAACAAYGGACTTTCCATTACATCGCGAAATCCTCCAAAATGAGCACCTAGGAAGAAATCGGCGCCAATGAAACCAACACGTCCAATCTTTCCTCCAGAAACAAGCTCTTGCAACGCGCGAATATTGGGATCATAACGACGGTTTTGCATAACGGCATGCGTTTTCCCAGTATCATTGGAGATTTGTACAATATCCATACAGTCACTCATCGATTCTGCTAACGGCTTCTCTCCAAAAACGTGACACCCGGAGCGCATTGCGATACTGCCGACCGTATAATGACTCGCCGGAACGGTAATATCAAACACAACATTTGCGTTTGTTTCCTCTATCGCCTGCTGTAAATTCGTATAGACTGGACACTCAAGCTCCTTACGCTCGGCCATTGCCTGTGCGAACTCTAGTTTAATATCGACAAGCCCCACTATTTCCGTATCGCTTCTACCCTTCGCATAATCCACCCATGTATTGGCCATTCCGCCGCAGCCTGCAACTATTACTCGATATTTGATCGTCATCTGGATCAAGCCTCGCCTTCTCTTTTTGAATTAAGATGGATTTGGAACGAAGTCTCCGCCGCGACAGTGCTTTAAATAGTTCAGTGCATGCACCTGGCCCGTCATT
>NZ_JBFUHJ010000324.1:0-6246 GCF_056402455.1 Paenibacillus sp. P4_A7
GAAGAGATGGAAGATGGGATTGTTCAGGTTGAGCTTTCCGCGCAAGCACTGGCTGATGCGAAGAAAACAGGAGATATCGTCATTATTTCCATACAGGCTGGTTCCGTCCGTTATGAACTCCCCGTTCATGTCCTTCCATTGGAAGCTTTGGCCAAACAGATGGGGGTCGAAATCAAGGATATGAAGGTGGTTATCAGCTTCGAAAAAATGGCGGGGGCTGCGGCTGAACAAATTTCAGAAATGCTGAGTAAAATGGATGCTATTCAGCTTGTGAAGCCTATAGCGTTTGGTGTTTTTGTGGAAGCGGGTCACGAGCGTATTGAAGTTCGCGATTTCGATGGTACTTATATCAATAGGACCTTCATGATTTCAGGGGAAGTACAGCCGTCTCTATCGACAGCCGTATGGTTGGCTCCGGGAGGAAGACTTGAGTTTGTGCCGTCCACATTCAAAACGGTCAATGGCAGCACGGAAGTATTGATCAAACGTAGAGGCAATAGTACATATACAGTCATTCAACACGAAAAGACATTTGCAGATGTGGATAAACATTGGGCGAAGCAAGAGATCGAGTTGCTCGCTTCGAAGCTTATTATTAAAGGGACGACAGATACGAATTACGAGCCCGAAGCGCCGATCACACGTGCCCAGTTCGCTGCTCTGTTAGTGCGGTCCTTGGGATTGGAGGAGGACGCTTCGGCTGCAAAATCTTTTTCTGATGTATCTGCAAACAATGGATATATCGGAGCGATCGGGGCAGCAGTGAAAGCAGGGCTTGTTAAGGGATACTCGATTACGGAATTTCGGCCAACCGGGCAAATTACGCGCGAAGAAATGACCGTTATGATTTCTAGAGCCTTACATGTTGTAGGGAAACGGACGACGAGCGAAGGGACGGGCACATTTATGTCATTTAAGGACGGTAGCCTGATTCAACCATGGGCACGGGCTTCTGTGGTGGAAGCTGCAGAAAGCGGCATTATTCAAGGTAGGACAGAGACGACCTTTGCCCCGAGGGAACAAGCAACTCGAGCGGAAGCGGCAGTTATTCTAAAACGAACGCTTCAATGGCTTGAATTTATCAATTGAATTTGTAATTGCATAAAATTTGGTTGCATTTTCACATTATGATAACTTAGGAGGTGATTGGATTTCTGTCGAACAAATGCAAATCAAAAGCCTCAATGAATGCACTCTTGATGAAATAAATGAGTTGTGGTACGTCGGATTTCAGCAATACTTTAGAGATATGACTCGAGTAGTTGAGCAGACGGTGAACCATTTGGGAGCTTGCAGCATCAAACCCAATCTATCAGTTGCGGCGTACATAGACGGTATGCCTGCGGGCTTTGTCTTAATTGGTCTGAAGAATGTCCACGACGTGAAGACAGCATGGAATGGTGGTACGGGCGATAATCCTCTCTTTCGCGGCAGGGGCATGCCAAGATCCTGTTACAGGAAGCCATTGCGCGAATGCGTGAAGCAGATGTGGATAGGATTACACTTGAGGTAAGGACTGATAATACGAATGCGATTGCTGCCTATATCAAAGCCGGATTATTTATGTGTGTATGGGACCTCAGAGGCCGTAAGCGGACTCCCTTTTTATTTGGAAAAAACGGCATGGATGACACAGTGGTTTAATTTATCGGCAGGAAGCCAGTCTCTCATTGTTTATGACCGGAGTGGTGAGGCCGTCGGCTATGCTTTGTTCTCTAAAGGCATTACGAAGTCAAGTGAATTATCTGGCATAACCCTTTATCATTGCGAAGCGAATCCGAAGCGTGAGGATTGCAGTAATGTTGTTCGTTATATGGTGGCCCAAGTTTACGGGCCTTTTGACGCCTCGTTGCCGCGCGTAGCGCACTATCTCCGATCTACGAATCAAGTAGCGATAGATGCATTGACAGAAGCGGGCTTTGAGATGGATTACGAGGAGCAATTGATGATGCTTCAACTGAAATGAGTAATGGTGTGGAAATGAATTGTAGTTAGTAAAAATTCAATTACTGTTTGAATAGACGTATATTAACGAAAGCGAGGCTTTTCATCGATGAATACTATTAAAATAGGATGGAGCTCCAAAAGCATAACACCTCAAAAGCTGATATCCTTGGCTGGACAGTTCCATGAAAGGATTACAGATCAAGTACGGGATCCGCTTTATGCTACAGCTATGGCATTGGAAGGTGCGGGAGCAGAGGGGCAAGGAACAGTTCTAGTAAGCTGTGATCTGATTTGTATAGAGAAGCATATTATAGTTGGTGTCCGGGAAAAAGTCAAACTAATCGTACCGGGTCTCGATCCGGAGCATGTCATCCTAAACGCGTCACATACGCATACGGCACCTCTTCTTGTTGGCGAGASAACGCGTTTTCCGAACCTCGGTTATCGCAAAACTCATGCTAATATTATGTCTCCCGAACAATATTCGGAGTTTGTCATCGAGAGAATCGTTGAAGCAGTGAAAGAGGCATGGGAAGGGCGAACGGCTGGAGGAATCAGCACGACACAAGGGTATGCGGCGCTTGGTCTTAATCGGAGGGTGGTTTATGATGACGGTACAGCTACCATGTATGGTAATGTAAACTCCGTTCATTTTCGCGGATTTGGAGGTCCCGAGGATCCTAGGGTAGAAATACTATTTACTTGGAATGCCAATCGCGAATTAACGGGTGTTCTATTTAGTGCTGCGTGTACTGCACAAGTTGTGGAAGGCATCTCCAGTATTTCTGCTGACTACTTTGGCGAATTAAGAAGTATGATTGCTGCGCGATGGAATTCGAATGTGCATGTTCTCGGCATGATTGGTGCAGCCGGTGACTTGGCTCCCCTCGATTCATTGAATAGGCAACACCGAGCGAATGATCCTGATACTCAGATTCGTCAGTTAACAAATATTTTGTTAAGGACCCTGGAAGATGCGCTTGAAATGGCCAAAGAGAACATTCAAATTGCGCCGATATTCAAGCATACATTCAGACGAATCGACTTGCCACTTAGGAAAGTGGTGAAATCTGAAGTTGATTTGGCCAGGCAGGAATTAAGCAGCTTTCAAGAGCAGATGGATCGGGAGGATGATTCAGTTGCTTATTTCACATCCCTGGATTTCAAAAGACAAAGTGACATATTTAATTATTATGCGATATTAGATCGATATGAACAGCTCCAGATCACTTCGTCTTACCCGATGGAGCTGCATGTGCTGCGCATTGGAGACGTTGCGTTCGCAACGAATCCTTTCGAATTGTTTACGGAATTTGGATTGCAAATTAAAGCGAGAAGTGCTGCCAGGCAGACCTTTATTGCCCAGCTGGCATGCGATAACAGTGGATATCTTCCATCCGCTGAAGCGATTGCTACCGGCGGCTACAGCACCCAAGTATTCAGCGGGTATGTGGGAGCAGATGGCGGTCAAGCGCTGGTGGATTATACGGTAGAGACGATTCAGTCGCTTTGGGATGAGAGCTGAGGAACATAATGACTGGAGGCAGAACGATGGGGAATTATCCGACGAAAGTACAATATATTTTACGTCCGGGCTATCAGGTGGTACGCGACGATGCGCTGTGGAATCCGTTCATGGAGTACGCCAATGCGATCCGTGCGGATGCGGTAATGCCTTTCAATTTGCATATTGAAGCCAATCACCCCGATCTGCTAAGTCTAAGGAATCGCCTTCCCATGTACGCTGCTTCTTGGGTTTGAGGTGTTTGTCTACAGCAGGCCAAAGGCGACGGAAAAAGTCGTAGAACGTTCCGACGCCGGGAAGATCGTCAAAGTCAAAGCCGCTGCTAAATTCGGAATACGTGTCAACGCAATTGCCGCCGCATTACAGGGGGGGATTACCTAGTGTCAAAAGAATCATCAGTGATACGCCGATGAGCTTACTTCCCAAAGCGGAAGATATCGTCGGGACGGTACTCTATTTGACATCAGAGGCTTCCAGTAGGGTGACAGCTCAGGTAATCTCTGTGGATGGAGGGTATGTGGCACAATGAGGACTTTGTTTGATTTGACCGGTAAAGTTGCAATCATTGTTGGTGCGGCTGGCATGTTGGGGGGCGCTCAGGCCATAGGGTTAGCAGAAGCCGGGGCTGATATCATTCTGGCCGATGTGTCTGCTGGGAATACCGATAAGGTGCTAGAATCTATTCATAAGGTTGGATCAAGAGCGATCTTTCATCAATTAGATATTACTTCGCCAGACTCTGTACAATTATTAACTCAGCGTGCTTTAGATGAATTCGGAAAAATTGATATTTTAGTCAACTCCGCAGGTATTACCCACCGATATCCAAGTGAAGAGTTTGATGATCCTCTATTCGATCGCATATTAGATATTAACTTACATGGGATGTTTTATACTTGTCAATCGATTGGAAATGTAATGATAGCGCAAGGAGGCGGGAGAATCATTAATATGGCTTCCATTTTCGCGTCGGCGGGAAATCCCGAATCAATCGCATATGCTGCGAGCAAGGGAGCTGTAGCTCAATTAACACGCACATTGGCAGTCGAATGGGCGGAGGCAAATATAGCCGTAAACGGGATTGCGCCTTCCTGGTTTGAAACACCGATGGGTACACTATCGGATAATATTGATACCCTATACAAAGGAGCATCTCGTAAGCCGACGAAAGAACAATTATTTGAACGAACAATCGGTAAAGTTCCATTAAAACGCATGGGACGGCCTCATGAAATTATTGGAGTAACTGTTTTATTGGCTTCTGAAGCCGCTTCTATGGTTACAGGACATATTCTGGCTGTAGATGGAGGGTTTTTGGCGCAGTAGCATCAGGGTGACGCCCGGTCAATACCGCAAGAAGCACCGCTTCGACCGGAAGCCCTGCACGGCACCGCAAGGCTTTTTTTTTTCATTGCGACGGCATATCGGGGAAAATGTCTATTGCAGATTTATCATCTATCATTTGAAAATCATGTGCCGTTTGGGCAGATTGGGACGCCTGTCGGAGAAATGCCTTTCTTGATTTTGCCCTTGCGTTTACGCTGCTTCTTGGGTTTGAAGTGTTTGTCTACAGCAGGCCAAAGGCGACGGAAAAAGTCGTAGAACGTTCCGACGCCGGGAAGATCGTCAAAGTCAAAGCCGCTGAGAATGGCGTAGATCGGGGTTCACTTCATTTCATTGATCCATTCGGTCAGTCCCATCTCTGGATTGATCATGAGGAGGATCAGGAAGGGCCGCAGCAAGGAAGCCGGATCACTGGCCAGGGAACCAAGATCCCATCTATTTTTTCTACGAAAGTAGGAGGAAAGCAAGTTTGATGGTACGGAAACCCTTGTGCCACAAGCCTCGGCGAATGCTGAGAGGCTATATACCCTTGAGGAGGAACCATGACACAGCAATGGTTTGACATTTATGAGAATGGTATCTATATGAATATAGAGGTTACAGACAAAGGGGATGTCAGACTGCTTCATCTATCCCCGTTTCCTGCGGATGAAGCTTTGCTTGGAACAGAAGCGGAGCGCAGCAGACGTCGGATTGTAGAACTGCAGGTTACAGGCGAGGATCAGAATGATCATCATGCTTCCAAGTATACGGGAACGATGCCTGCCGGACGATTGAAATATGTTAACCATCTGGATGTTCATAATGACTATGGACGAAAGATCGAAGTGATAATGGAAGACGGTTCTACTCTCGTAACCGTACATTATCAATTTTACGATGGAATAGGTGTCATTCGTTCTTGGACGGAAGTTGTTAATCGCGGCACGGATCCACTTCCATTGGAATATGTATCTTCCTTCGCTCTGACAGGAATAGCCAAGGAAGGGGTTGGTACATGGGAAGAGAAAAGTCGACTTCATGTATCCCATAATACATGGCATGGAGAGATGCAATGGAGAAGCAATACGTTGCCTGAATTGGGGCTCACCAAGGCCAACGATTTTTCTTTAAAGCGGCTTTCTTACAGTAAATCAGGCACTTGGTCCTCTGCCGACCTTCTGCCGATGGGTTGTTATGAGAATACGGTGAGCGGTACGGTATTATGCTGGCAAATCGAACATAACGGTTCCTGGCAGTGGGAAATCAGCGAYACATCCCCAGGGCAGCTCTATTTGCAGATCAGCGGTCCTACCGAAAATGAAAACCACTGGTGGAAGAATGTCGCGCCGGGTAAATCGTTCGTTTCTGTACCTGCTGCAATTGCCATTGTTCATGGTGACTTCGAACAGGCAATTGGTGAATTAACCCGATACCGCAGAGTTATCCGT
>NZ_JBFUHJ010000325.1:0-6227 GCF_056402455.1 Paenibacillus sp. P4_A7
ATCCATATCCATCGCTTGCCGAATTCTAACGGATTACTATTTTTAATCGACTTCTGAATCGATTGCAATCTCGTTTGCATAGCCCACACCTCCCTATCGAACTAATCGTAGTAAAATACTTTCTTAGAGATGATCCAGCCAATGATTAACAATAGCAAGGAGATGATTAAGAAATAGATCCATGACATAGCCGCGCTTTGACCGAATTCGAATTGTGCAAATGCAGTCTTCGAGATCAACCCGCTCATTTTGTTATTATTGAATGAATCGATAACCGAATAAACGGTGTTTGTCAATATTAGCGGGGACATCATAGGAAAAGTAATTTTCCAAAAAATTTCGTAACCCGTTGCGCCTTCCATCTTCGCAGATTCATACAAAGAAGGAGAGATGGATTGAAGCGACGCTAGGAAGATTAGAATTTGTACACCGGATGAGCTAATAATTTCATAGATCCGATCCACCGCACTCGTTAAATAAAAGACCAAGCCTTTGCCCATACCCGATTCAAGCAGCATCTTCTCCAGCTCAAAGCTTTGGAGGAAACTGCCGCCTTCCTCGGCTGCTCCACTCGCAGATTGCATGACGTTAGCTATGAAATTGTTCGATTCTATCCCCGCTATTGCAGAAGACGCAATAATTACGGGAAGAAAGAAGATCGCGCGAGCTAGCGTACGTCCTTTAAACTTCTGATTGAGTAGAACGGCAGCGAACAAACTGAAAATAATAATGATCGGCACATTGACGAGCATCTTGCTTACTGCCGCCACTATTTCCCTGTTGAACGTCGGGTGAGTAAATAGTAAAGCCTTAAAGTTTGCAAGACCTTCATATTCAGTTACAAAGCCGCCTGTTGCAAGTTTTAATGTGCTGATACTGTACCGAAAGGACTGGATCAACGGGATTAGAAACAAAAAGGCAAACCCAATCATCCACGGTGTCGAAAATAACACACCGTACCATGCTTTTTTTTGTTCCAACGACAACCTTTTCTTAAACAATTTAGCCACCCCCTGCCCAGTAACCTTCAGCATCAATTTGAATTCCGTCAATTGCGGCCGCTTGATTTCCGTAGTTTACTATAATCTTAAATCCATTCTCGTAAGTTGTTTGATATACTTCTTCCGCGAGCTTCTCATGAGATAGAATGGTTTGCCCTCTTACGCTTTGCAATACACCATTCGCTTCTTCATATAACGCTGAAGCTTCGTTCAACCAATCCTTATAGTAGCCAGAGAATAGGTAATCATACTTTGTATCTTTCACAACAGAAGGCTCTGCATAAAACCAATCATAGTACACAGATGAGCCTGTCTCTAAAGCCTTTAGCAGCTTCTGACGTCCGGACTCCATATTCATATTCCAGGGTTGTCCTGCTGTATCGATATAGCCATTCAACACCATGGAATAAAACGGAACATCCTGATCAATAATCAAATACCGACTGCTTTGGAGAGGAGCTTCAACGACGATATCGGCATAAGATGCCGCATACATGTTTCCACCTGAGACCATGATTTGATCCACACTCGATCCTAACTTCTCCGTCTGCTGCTCAGCTAAGTTTCTCGACTGTTGCCGATCGACCATCCCTTCGATTGTAAAGTCGGAACTCAGGTCAGCAGCAAGGTCTCGTAACGACAATCCTGTTACACCGAGATCCTTGTACTTCTTAGAGAAAGCATTAACAGTAGACTCAAGAGCCAAAGGTGAGAGAACATAGTTCAAGAAGCGACTTTTGTCCTCCGAATAATAAACGGGATGATATTCAAAAACTTTGGCTTTCTTTTTGTTCAAAAACATTGCTGCATCTGATGAGCCTTTATACTTTTTCAAGAAAGCAACATCAGGGTATAACGTAATGCCGTTTTCATCCGAAAATTTCTTTAGCTTCTCAAACTCGCGAGCCCCACCGAGCTTCGAATCCAATTCAATATCTTTCGGAGACTCGTGCCGTATACCTCCGTTAAACCATCCTGAGTAGCGAAGATGAATATTCGAGACTCCCTCTTGCAACAATTGCTCAGAGATTTCAGTCGCTTCCTTGTATTTCGTTAAAGTCTCAACACTTTCGTATGGAACGCCCAGAAACGATTGCTTCCGAGGAAATGCTCCTTCAACCTGCAATACAAATGGAAGTTTCGTGTCTGCAGAAATCTTCTCCCAACCGTATTGGTCCGCAAGTCTTTCCCTGTAAAGCTTCGCCATACCTGAATAAGAAGCTGACTCACCATTCAGAAAGCTATAGCTGATCTTAAGATCTCCCTCATAAATGCGGGATTGAAATACAGAGATTGCGCTTGTATCTTTTCCGGAAGACAGTGAAATTTGGTCAGCAACCATCAGATTGAATTGCGGCGACACATAATTATAGGTATGATTTCGGCCACTTACATCTGCTGTTATGCTTGCAAATGCATCTGCTTCTTCAATTACTCCCATCAGAGCATGACCTTCTTTGACCATTCCGAAGACAGGCATACGGATCGGCATATTCGATTGCAGCTTCTCTTTTTGAATGATCGCAGAATCTTCACCATAAACAGATGCTTTATAAGGATCTGCCGCCGTTTTCCCGTTATTGAGCTGAATAAGTGCACCAGAACCGTCCGGTACAAACATATAACCTTGATCCTTCACGCCTGCGGCACCGAAGTATTCCAATACATTAAGTGAAAGAATTGGAAATTTTGCGGGATACTCTAGCTCATTCGTTGGAACAGATACGACAAGACGATCCTCTTCCAAAGAGTAGACAACCGAAACCTTGAATTGAATCGATTTCGCTGTCGAAATGTTTTCAAATCCGTTTTCCTTATTATCTTGAGCAGCATCTTCACTGGTATACCCAATTGACTCTAATATACCTGCTACTTCCTCTACTACGAAAGGTTGCATCACTCTAGGTGTGTAGACTTTTTTCTCTTTATTAAAAGCAAATTTATAAGCGATACTCTTTTTAGTCTTCTCATCTTCAATTTTCTGAATGATTTCCTCATTAAAGCGTTTCTCGCTAATTGCGAGCGGAATGAAATCGAGACCTTTGACTACTGTACCAAGCGTATAGGTAACCTTTACACCTTTGTCGACTTTTCCGATTTCAAATTGCCCTTTACTCACACTGTCGTCAAAACTATTAAACGTGCTGACTTGTCCCTTTTCGTTAAAATAGGAAAGCTTCAGCTGTGACGCCAACAAAGATTGATAAAGCGGAGTAATCTTCTCATTGGACTTCAAATCTTGAGGATTCGAGTACCACATTTCATTTGATGCCCTATCTAGAACGGCAATCTCGGTCGTTCCCGGATGAATGTAGAGAGAGAGAGCTTTATTTTGCGCCGCTTCGATCATACCGTTTTCAATTGCTGTGCCTGTTAAGGAGACTAATTTTGTTGCTGCGTCATCTTGAGAATCCGCTGAATCGGCAAGCGTTTCTTGTTGATTGGAATCGGCGTTTTTCCGAATCACATATCCCCAGCTTACAACCCCGAGCACTAGGATACAGGCGGCTAATAGCATAATTCCGGTTTTTTTCACGCTATTCCCCCCTCTTTCATATGCGGAATATGATTTCATTGTATATGGATGTTATGAAGGAAAGCATTTGCTGCACTACACTGAAGAGCAATAAAGATAAGAATAAAATGATACCGATCATTACAAGCGTAAGAAGCATCGTAACTATCGTTTTACCTGGCGTATATTGATGCACCGTCATAGTGCCTACAAACAATAGCCATATTGTCCATAACATAGCAACTGTATTTAGTAAGTAATAGAAAGTGCTTTCTTCCACAGTCACGACATGGCTGAGTGCAATCTGCGGTAAATAAATGATAATTAAAGGAAGAAGTGCATACCCGGTTGCCATGATGATATCTTTGAAGGAACCTTCACCTTCCATAAGTGTCGTTAACGACCAGTTGGCCACGCACCATAGAATAAATGGAAGCACCACAAATTTCAATTCATCAAAACTATTAAATTCAGCGAGATTATTGTAGTTCACTATAAACCCACTGAACTGTCGTTTTATAATGATCGTAACAAAAAGTCCAATCAGTATGCCAAAGGCAATTCTGACCCTGCCCTTTTGCTCATATTTCATTTCCCAGAATCCGTCAAAAGGATGGACAGCTGTGTAGAACGGGTTTTTCCATATTCCTCTATCCGTATAATTGGCCGTAGTTGCGGCTTTGAACCTTCTTCTAACAAGCATTAGAGCAGCAGCGACCAATGCAATGACTGCTACAAGATAACCGAAATTTCTTTCCAACCACAATTCACGGTTACGTTTGAATGCCTCTGAATAATAATTCCGATCGTTTCCGAGTTCAAACTGGGCCATCGCTTCTACGTAACGGTCCTGCTTTAACAACGCTTTCCCTATACCAATATAGGCGATCTCATTATTTCGATTTAGTTGAAGCGTTTTACTCCATGCTTCAGCAGCTTGCTCCATCTTTCCATCGTAATGGGAAAGAACAGCTTCACGAACGGATTTACCGTAAGTAGTCGGTTCAAATACGGTAATCGTTCCAAGTATTCGATCCGAAACATAGATGTTGTCCTCAAACGAGTCAATCGCTGATGGAGCTTTAAACCTCCCAAGCTGACTGCCGATTCCACCAAACTGGTACAATAATTGACCATCTTTATCATAGGTGAAAATCCGGCCTCGCTTAGAATCGAGAGCGTTATAAATTCCCGCCCGTTCGGATACTACATCGATAAATGTTGAGCCACCTGTAACACTTCCGGTTTGCGTAGTTAGAATATCACCCTTAGGCGGATGAAATCCCTCTCGTCGCAAAATATCGACCCCGGATGGATTCAATCGTTTTACCGGCTCGTTCGAACCGACTTCAGATGTAGTGGTGTACATAAACCCATCTTCATCAATATCGACGTTGTTAAACTCGAGCGGCACGAACAAAACCATTTGTTCCCGCTGCTCTTCCGTTGAAATCTTTTTCCAGAGGAGATCAATCGGGTTAAACTTCACTCGGTTTGTACCGATAAACCCTGTGAACTTACCATCCCCATCAAACTCCATTAGTCCTTCATACGATCCCTTGCTGACTACATACAATCGCTTAGCTTTATCTAACACAAGCTTAGTAGGTGCGAATTGAAAGTTGCTGCGAATGAGTGATGACTTCGGCTCTTCAACAATATGAACAAGATTTCCATCCTCATCTAATTCGACGATTCGTCGATTTAATGTATCCGATACAAATATATGTCCATTCTCCGAGTCTACAAACACTCCTTGCGGCTCTTTAAAATGGTCTTCAACACCTTTATTCTGGAACCCATCGATTACTTTGGCTTGCTTAGTATCCTGATCCACGATAATGATTCTGTGATTACCAGTATCAGCAATGTACAAAGCTCCGTCCTTATCGATGAAAATATCACTAGGTGAACGAAACGCACCTACTTTTAACTGCACGCCGTCGATTGTTCTTGACGATAAATACGGCACTGGTGCAGGGCGAGCCTCAAAATCATAGGAATAGGTGTATCCTGTATCTGTAGAAGCGAATGATGCTGTTGGAAAAGCTGAACATAGCAGCAGGGCAATGAGGACCCCAAGAATACCTTTTATTCTCAAAACGTTGCCCTCCCTCTTAATCCTTCATGCCCGAGGTCGACATGGTTTGCATGACATTGCTTTGAGTCAAAATGAATACACAGATAGGAACCATCATCATTAGAAAGGTCACTGCTGCGAATACTCCCGTTCTGGCGATACCGCCTTGAACGATTTGACTGAATGCATAATCCATCGTCTTCAACTGCTCACTGTAGATAAACGTTTGTGCTCCAGCACCTGCTGCCCACAAACGTTGAAATGAAAACAAAACGAGCGTAAGCCAAGCCGGCTTGACCATCGGCATAACGATCGTCCAGAAAATCCGATACTCGGATGCTCCATCAATTTTCGCTGCTTCCATTAAGGAATCTGGAATTTGATCCATAAATTGCTTCATTAAGTACAAGCCCAGCGAAGACCCGAATGCAGGCAATATTAACGCGCCATAGCTATCGATTAACCCCGTCCATGACATCGTCATGTAGTTCGGAATTGCCGTAACATGAGACGAGAACATCAGTGACAGAACGACTATGCTGAACAATAAACCTTTTCCCGGGAAATTATGTTTCGCGAGYGGATAAGCTGCTGCCGACGCCAAAATGACGTGGCCAACTGTTCCTAATAC
>NZ_JBFUHJ010000326.1:0-6937 GCF_056402455.1 Paenibacillus sp. P4_A7
CTTATATTTTTAATTTTTTGTATTAGATTTTGCTTTACGATCTTCATTATATAGACAACTTAAACTTTAAAACAGCTATATAATTATCATTTTCTTATGCGATTTTGGTCAATAGCTGATTTAAACCATTTTAAAAGAGCGGCAGCTTTAACTTCGCTTAGTATAGTGAATGTTAGATCTGTCAATTTATATAAATTATATATTAATTGTAAATTGTATTTGCTGCTCGCCAGCAGGGATCGTGATGAGATTCCCTTTCACTTCAGCAGAGATGCCTTCAATAGAAGCAATAGAACCAAGACCTTTCACAGCAGAGTGAGGGGCAATTTTGTCGTTTCTTCAAATAAATGACCAGACAAACACCTATTGAATATTTAAAGGCGTATCGGATAAGACAAGCAACTGAGCTGCTTTTGCAGGACTATAAAATATCCACTGTCACATTAGATGTCGGTTTTGATCACATGAGCTACTTTGTGAAGGTATTTCGCAAAATAATGAAATGCTCTCCTTCGCAATTTCGCAGAAGAATGGTAAAAAACAGTTGACGCAGCACTGCTGCTAGCAGTATTATATCGCTAAGAATTACAAGACAAAAGATAATCGCTGCCTGTCCAGACACCCGATAATAGTGCTGCTTTTAACAAAAGTAACAGCATTGTAACCAAATACTCACTCTTTTTTAAGAATTATTTAATATTTCTAAGTTATGATAATAAAAAATAACTTCACGGGATGGAGGTTCTTACTATGAAGACAATGTTTATGTTCCAAAACAAAACAATACCAGTATACTTAACCGATACGAATAAACAAGCTATTGAGAAGCTGACTACTGTTCTAAATCKCAAATTGGCTACTGGTAAAAACGCACTCAAAACCTGTATAAAATCTTTAATAAGCGTTGAAATTGTAGGCAGCGAAGCTACCCTAAAAAGGATGGAATGAGGAACTCTCTATGAAAATCGAGGTAAATAGCAGGAATATGAAATTTCTTGAATGTTTTTCATCTGATAGCAGAGTGCGAATAATCGAACTATTAAATAATCGACCAATGAATATTAAAGATTTAGCAGAAGCGCTCGGTATCTCGTCAGCCATTGTAACGAAGCATGTTCAAAAACTTGAGGAAGCTTCTATTATATCGACAGAAAGTGTACCAAGTACTAGAGGTCGTCAAAAAATATGTCACTTAACATTGGATGCCGCCACACTGCAATTTAGGGTAAAAGAACAAACTGACGAAAATCGCTATTCCGTATCCATTCCTATCGGTCAATATTCCAATTATGAAGTTAAGCCTACCTGCGGATTAACCTCCGATACTAAAATAATTGGTATGTTCGATGATCCCCGTTATTTCTCTGATCCGGATCACGTTAAAGCTTGTCATTTATGGTTTACAAATGGCTTTATTGAATATCGTATTCCAAACTATTTGGTCGGCAAACAAAGCGTACGAAGCATTTCAATCTCACTAGAAATCTGCTCAGAAGCACCTCACTATAATGAAAACTGGCCATCTGATTTGTCCTTCTATATCAATGGTACATTTTTGGGACTATGGACATGCCCAGGAGATTTTGGATCTGTAAAGGGCGTATATACGCCATCGTGGTGGGATTTCGGCACACAGCATGGGTTGCTAAAACAAATAACAGTTAACGAAGAAGGTTCTTATATTGACGGGGTTCGTATGTCCGATTGCACAGTCAAGGATCTGGCAATTGGTTATGGCGATGATATTCACTTCCGCATTAGCGTGCCTGAAACAGCTATTCACAGCGGCGGCCTGAGCCTATTCGGCAAGCAGTTCGGCAATTACGACCAAGATATTCAAGTGTACGTTGCATATTAAGCATGATTTAATTACTTACATTTCCCCAATCATGTTCTAATAAAAAAAGGAGGTTGCTTCTAAGGTCTTCACAGACCTTCCGAAGCAACCTCCTATTTGCATTCCATACCTTCTCAATGAAATTCCCAAATTTTCGTTTAACACTTCACTGAGCTGTTGTCGGTTATTATTGCTGTCTATCGCCACCACCAAATCCTCCAGTGTTAAGCGTAATCGTCTCTGCTTCCTGCGTTACAGCAATATGAACGTGAAATGAACAAGCTTTAGTTCAATATTTCCCGCTTCCAATTCCCTTTAAAGAACAAATATGTCCCAACCCAGCCGAACAACGATGCTATTACTAGTAGAATGGTTAGAGATACACTAGCTGACATCGTCGTACTAATGATAGGTCCTAATGTACCTCTAACACCAAACACCATCAAATGCAGCCCAAACACCATAGCCTCACGGCCGGGCGCAAGCCGGAATACAAACGCCAATATCCCTATATCCCAAATCGCCTCACCAATACCTTGAATGGCATTTCCCATAATAACAGCGGAATAACTGCCCCAGAGTCCATATAGCATAGGTACTATAGCGTACGCAGCAATCCCAAATAATAACGTATATTTAATATCAAATCGATCAATCATCCAGCCTGCAATCCAAAAGGTTAGAAGCAAAGCCGTGAAATAAGCGACTCTCGCATAACCAATCTGCACATTAGATAATTCCAATACATCGACTTGAATAATTTGATACAACGGAGTGGCTAGCATATTCCCAAAACCAGCAAATGTTGTTGCAGCGAGGAATACCGCCAATGTTCGATTTTCCTTGACCAGCTTCCATTGCTCCTGAAGCGGAAATTTACTAGAACCTTTAGCAATAATTGGTTTCGTCTCTATTGTTTGAGGAATTTTCAATGTATTAAACAAGCTAATTGATATTATACCGGCGATAGAAGCTGCAATAAGCGGCCCCGACGGTCCGAACGCTTCCGACCAGCTCCCTACAAAATAAGCTAGAGGTATCATAATAATACCCATCGCCACCCGCACATAGCCCATTAAGCGGCCTCTCAGATCAGAAGGATACATTCTTGATATCATCGCAGCATATGCTGGTGCCTGCACACCCATTAATAGTTGGAAAAGGAGTGCAACAGCTACATAAACGGATGGATATGCAAAAAAAGCAGGCAACAATAATAGTATTCTTCCAATCGCATTGGGAATCATAACAAATGGCTTCGGATTATTCGCTTTCTCGATCCAACTAGCCCACATAGGGGAAAATAACAAACCGACTGCCGGAGCTGCTGACAACAAGCCAACCTGCAGGTTACTTGCCCCTTGCTGAATGGCAAACGCAACATAAAATTGATTCATCACGACATTAAACAAACTAAATAGACAAGATGCTCCAAGGTCTATTCGAGCGTTTCTCCAAACATTCACGGTCATCGGAAGTCCAAATTTAATAATACGTAGACTCGATTTCATTGCCGGCTCCATCGATCTGATACCTTCTTCTCTGTTGTGGCGTACATGAATGAGGATCCCTTGCGGGGCAAGGAATCTTATATCAAACTATCATTTCATTTGATTGGATATTACTATAATGAGAAATATTTGTACAGCATTAGTTGCGGCTTTAAAATAACAGCGGTCCGCGCTCCATTCATGCTCTAATTATTCAACCATCTTCCCTCTAGTACTGGACTATGATAGACTTTTTAAAGTGATAGATCTGCTAAAAGCAGAAAATACGTTAACCGTTCAAGACAGCAGCAATCATACCATTCATCGGAGGGTTTACTAGTGAGTATTGCAATTGGTATTGACATCGGAGGTACAAAAGTAGCATTCGGGTTCGTAGATGAGCAAGGAACTGTAATTGCCAAAGGCTCATTAAAAACTGACTTATCGGTTTCACCTATGGAGATGATCGTGCGCATAGGTGATGCGGTCAAGCAGCTCGCTGAGCAGCAAGGATTATCATTAGCAGAAATGAAAGGAATAGGAGTTGGAGCGCCAGGACCGCTTGATACACAATCTGGAAAGCTGAACTGTCCGCCAAACTTAAAAAGCTGGTGGGGCTTCCCAGTTGTAGAAGCACTTCAAGCACAACTGCCATTACCTATCAAAATGGAAAATGATGCAACAGCAGCCGCGCTTGCAGAGAAATGGCTAGGAGCTGCGCAGGACTCTGAACATTTCATTTTCGTTACTATAAGCACTGGTATCGGAGCCGGCATCTACTTGCATGGCAAGCTGCTAACTGGCGCAACCGGTAATGCAGGCGATGCTGGACATATGATTGTAGATCCTTCTGGCGGTATTTGTTCATGCGGCCAAGCAGGATGCTGGGAATGGATTGCTTCAGGTACAGCCATTGCGAGACAAGCGACCGAAATACTTGGACGTGAAACTTCTTCAAAAGATGCTTTTGATCTCGCTGCAAAAGGCGATCCCCAAATGTCAGAGCTTGTCAATCGTGTTTTCAACTATATTGGCATGGGCTGCGTATCACTCATCAATGTACTTGATCCGAACAAAATCGTTATCGGCGGCGGTGTGTCGCAAGTTGGCGAGCCCTTGTTCACTGCTGTTCAATCCTATGTTTCCAAATATGCATTGAACCCTTCCGGCAAACAAACCGTAATTGTTCCCGCTCAGTTGCAGCAGGATGCAGGTCTTATCGGAGCTGCCGCTTTAGTCCAGCGGGCCTATTGATCATTTCCACCCAAAAATAAACATGAGAAAAAGGCTGCCGACATGTGAACTGAACTATGACCCGCAAGAGGAACTCTTTTTTCCAAAGTGTTCTGCTTAAGGATCACATTTCACATGTGCGGCAGCCTTCTATTTAGCTCACCAAGCGTAAACGGCTGACGCTGACCCTTGGCGGAGTGACGCTTATCCGCGCAGCCCTGCCAAATAATAGGCCAATACAATCCTCATACTTTCATCTACATCCTGCGGCATCCCGAATCCTCCCTTTTGTTCAATTGAAGCAAAGCCATGCAAATAGCTGCGAAAGCCCCGGACCACATGAATCGCTCTTTCCGAGTCAAGCCCATAGTACTGAAGTGTACTTACTAAAAGCTCTACTAGCGTCTGTCCTGTAGCCGCATATTCCGCTTCTTGAGCATCTGGAGATCGTAATGTCAGCTCATATAGTCCAGGATGGGTACGAGCAAAAGATATATAGGCAGCTGTAATGGCATAAATGGCATCATCTCCAGTCTTGCCCTCAATAGAATCCTTTATCGATTGAGTTAGTTTTTTCAAGCCATATATAGCTAGTTGTATACGTAATCCAGGCAAGCCATTCACATGATTATATAAGGATGGGGATCGAATCCCAAGCTTTTGTGCAAGTGTTGCAAGCGTAACTTCTTCGACTCCTGATGTATCTGCAATTTGAGCAGCAGCTTCTACAATAGTCGGCAAATCCAGCCCTTTTCTAGGCGACATATTTGAATTTCCCCCCCAATTAATTTGAACTGTTACCTCAACAGCGCATGTTTATTCTTCATTAACGAAATTTCTGCTGCTGCTATTGCTTTGTCCATAACATGCTTTGGCTGTTTAATCATATTACCATGTCCAGCAGCAAGTATGGTCGGCTTCAACTCATTCAGGCGACGAGCACTTTCAAGTCCGCTCCGCTTATCCCATGTAGCCATTGCAGGGAATGGAAACATGAGTTTTATTTGACCAGCAACGGCGGCGCCGCCTCGAGTCTGGAAAGCGTCTCCCGCTATCAAGATATCGTTCCTCGTGTCAAGAAACRCCATTGAACCAGGTGTGTGACCAGGTGCCGCCACCGCTAGCAAGGAACCAATTTGATCACCGTCATTCAAAAGCACATCCGGTTTGGTACGAACATTTTTTGGAACGCCGCCGCGTATGGTCAAATTAGGTTCATTTGGTTCAAGTGTTTGATCACCTGCCAAAAGCTTTGCATCTCTGCTTGAAATAAACACCTTTGCTGCTGGTATCAGATCCTTCAAACCATCTAATGCACCAATGTGATCAGAATGCGCGTGAGTGAGAACAATCCGTGTAATTAGCTTACCTATTTGTTCGGCAGCATGCATAATAGCCTTAACATTGTTAGGAAGTGCCGCATCGACCAATGTCAAGCCATCCTTCTCCTCAATCAAATAACAATTCACCGGAAACAGACGTGGTAAGTAAGTTAACTGAACAACCGTTTTCTCTCGAATAAACCTCATCCTAATTCGCCTCCCACATAAAACTAATATCATTAGTTTTAGTATAAACTAATGGTATTAGTTTTAGCAAGCCCTATTTTTCTTTAGAAATGCATCTCATTCAAGCCTCAATAACGTTCTGTATAATCCAGACACGACAGAAGCTTCCATTTCCTTTATAATTAAGTATATCTATTAAAGGAAAAACGTACATCAGCTGGAAATTATAGTAGACAAGTGCTTTACACTTTATTACAGAAGGGGATGAATTGCACATGATTACCGCTTTTATTATTGGATGCGAAATAGCGTTTTGGTTGTTTGTGCTTGCTGGTTTAATATGCCGCTACACTTTTCGTCTAAAAAAGATCGGTGCTTTCCTCCTCTTCTGTACACCGCTTATCGATTTAGTGCTCGTTATCGCTACCGTTTATGATTTGCAAGGAGGAGCAACTGCCACCTTCATACATAGTGTTGCAGCTGTATATATCGGGGTTTCCATCGCATTCGGACATCGAATGATCAAGTGGGCAGATGAGCGGTACGCACATCGATTTGCTGGAGGGATTAAGCCGATTGGCAAACCAAAATTCGGCAAGGAGCACGCGCGTTACGAGCGTATCGCTTGGCTTCACCATCTTCTGGCTTGGGTTATCGGAATTGCGATATTATACGGCATGATTATTATCGTCGGAGACAAGAACGCTACTCAATCATTGTTTAACACCATGCGCTTATGGTCTCTTATTCTCGGCATAGACTTTATAATCAGCTTTAGCTATACCTTTTGGCCGCGCAAAGAAAAAGCAGTATCCGAATGATTAGGATACTGCTTTTTCTTTATTAACGAACGATGAGCTGATCACGCC
>NZ_JBFUHJ010000327.1:0-6208 GCF_056402455.1 Paenibacillus sp. P4_A7
GGGTAATTCGGTATGGTTTTTCCTCGTTTCCCGAAGAATCAATACCAGTCACAACGACAAAGAAACGTTTGTCTATATCTTTGAAGCCGCACCCGCTTAGTAAGCTGACTAGGACAAGCAGTATAATGAGCGGCAAATTAGTCGTTTTCATGAGGATTTTGGCCTCCTTCGACTAAGTATGAATATCCAAAGGACAATAAATATTTCGAGAAATAAACGTATACTTAACCAATAAGAGGTAATAAACATGTTCTTCTGTTCATCCGCAACTAAGGCATACAGAATAGTCAGAATAGCAAACGATGCGATGATCACATAATTGGATAGTGGAGTTTCGGGACTATCAGTTAAGGGCTCATTTTTTGGGAAACAGCTCTTAATAAACTCCATCGCTTGATGCCATATGGACATTGTATAGACTAATGAGAGATTCAAATATATAACTAAAAATACAAACAAAACGCGTTCGATGAAACCATACTTCATGAGCATAGAGTCAGCGGTTACAGTCCATATGTAGATGTATTGATTTACTTCCTCTGTTCCATGAAAGCCAATCGGTATAAAAAAAGTGATAAGCAATATGGTGAAGCCTATAATCGGATAAATCCAACGGTGTTTAAATCGGAAATTAGCTGAAATAAGCCGATTAAACAGCGAGAGATTCAAATAACCAGTGAAGATAAACGATGCTGCGGCAATCGAGGTAAGATTCGGCATCTCCGTTACATAATTGGCAACAACTCGTATGGCATCCCAATTTAAATGTGGGCTGCGCGAAGCTTTGAAGAGAAAGAATGCAATGAAGGGTACATTGATGAGAACTCCGATTTCTATCATGAATATGACCGTTAACGTGGAGCGAGTAGCTGCATAGCCACAAGCAATAACAAGCATAATTATAATAACAATAGGGTTGATATCAGGGTTTAAGTAACGATTTATTAATAAAGCATAAGCAATAATAACGATAATAGACGCGAATAGCCACATCATAGTAACTAGCAGCATGTTGATCGTCACTATCCACCGGGGAAAGTACATTTTCAATATTTCTGGCATGCCTTTTCCCGGAAACTTCGTAATGACGCTTGTATATGCATAGATGAGCGCACTGCCGATAACGGTACCGATAATGATAGAGGATACCGCACCCGTGTAACGATACTGAATGAGAATATGTGGAACGTAGAGCATTAAATTAATCAAACTGACCAATACATAGTTGTACAAAAAATATCGATTCATTATTAATTCACCTGCCCAATATCGCCTTCAACTGGTTTTAAATTACCCAATATACGAAAATACGGCTTGCCAAAGCTCCGAAGGTTGCATAAGTAAGTCAAATAAATGAACATACCGACCGCAACTCCAGAAATACCAAAAAACATGGAAATGATAATAAGCGGATATTTCAGGAAACGAACAGCAGTCGATAGTGAATTGATAGGAATAACAAAATTGGAAATGGCGACGACAGATGTGACGATAATCATTATGCTGCTAACCAAACCCGCTTGCTGTGCGGCTTGTCCTAAAATTAGACCGCCTACTGTCGTTGCTGTAGATCCTATAAAGATTGGAAGCCTGATGCTCGCTTCAATTAGTGCTTCGATCATAAACAGCATTATAAATACTTCGATGAACGAGGGGTAAGGGACGGCAGAACGACTCCCGGCGATCGTAAAGGCCAATTGGACTCGAAATAACTCCGGATTGTACGATACGATTGAAATATATAATGCAGGCAGCGTAGTCGTCAGAAAGATAGAGGCGTAGCGAAGTAAAATCAGAAATCGTGTTGTCCAATACGCCTCATAGTTATCTTCCACAGCATGCATGAAGTCGAAAAAAGTGACAGGTAAAATAAGCGCGAATACGCTGCCTTTAATGAGCAAGACGATTTTCCCGTCTGATATCGCTTTAGTTATACGGTCTGGCCGCTCTGTAATAAGCACAGTTGGAAACAAATGCTTGCGAGTGCCGACAATTAGCTTTTCTACTTCACCTGCAGCATGAACCATTTTAGTTTGAATAGTGGTCAGCTTCTTGCGGACGTTACCTAATATTGTCGGATCGACGAGTCTTTGATCAAACATAAGCAGGATGACTGTTTTAGATAAAGAACCAAGAGTGTGTTCTTCAACAAATAAGTTTGGAGAAGGATACATGCTGCGTATAAGGTTCATTGAATTTTCTAAGTCTTCACTAAGAGAAATTTGTGGGCCTTGAATAGCATTTTCTACTTTGATTTGGGCAGCTTGTGAAGCAATAACTCGACTTGCAAGAAAGGAATAAACGATACCGTCAACTTTGATAAGCGCATTTCCGCGAAGAAGCAGATCCTGCCACTTCGAAATATCCTCTACCTCTAAATATTCGGGAATAGTATTTATATGATCTCTGAAGGATTGCTCTTCTTTTGTAAAAGGAACCTTGATGAACCGGCTGATTACCTTTTCATCGCATAATGAGCAAATGTAAGCCAGCTCTATTTTCATCTCGCTGTTCTGAAGGTTTTCCAATTTAATATCGGTGGCTTCAGCAAATAATAATCGTAAGCGATCTAACAATGCAATTCCTCCCTGACCCGATTATTTAAAACTAAACAAACATCATCTGTAGAAGCTTCCACAGTTTGCTATAGTTTGCGCAAGAAGCCATAAATTATGCCTTTTGTTTCTGTTTTGCGAGCATCTTGTATTTCAAGTACAATTGGATTTATAGATATAGAGCGAATGCGCCGTAATGAAGGAGTATACGATGATTAAACCTTGGTACGAACAAAGCTTTGGCAATGATTATATGATTGTTTATAAACATCGCAATTGGGAAAATGCGAATAAAGAAGTTCGGCAAATGGCAGATTGGTTAAAGCTGCCTAGAGGCTCTAGAGTGCTTGATATAGGCTGTGGCATGGGTCGGCATGCCTTGGCATTGGCTGAAATCGGATATGAGGTAACGGGTATCGATTTATCCGATATTTTGCTGGGAGAAGCTCGCAAGCATGAATCAGCTCAAACTATAGAGTGGGTGCAAGGGGATATGCGCAACTTGCCGTTCGGGGAAGAATGCTTTGATGCGACTGTAAATTTATTCACTTCATTTGGCTATTTTTCAATAGAGGAAGATAATATTAATGTGCTGCGGCATATTAGAAGAGTGCTTCGACCAGGTGGAGCTTTTCTCATTGACTTCCTCAATCCGGTATTTGTAGAACAAAGTCTAATCCCATATTCTGAACGTATTGATTCCGATTATGGACTACATATTGAAGAGGCTCGATCTATTCAGAACGGATTCGTTCAGAAAGTGATTACCATATCCGATCTCAGTCAAAGGGAAAAGTCTAGGCAATATTTAGAGCGAGTTCACTTGCTTACCCTTGATTGGTTTGTCCAGCATCTAGCTGATAGTGGTCTTAAATTAGAGGTCATGTATGGCAATTATGACGGATCTTCATTTAATGACTCTGTTTCGCCAAGAATGATCATGGTGGGGAAATCAATATGACAATACAGGAACAAAATAATATCGTGTTATGTGATAACGGATGGCATCAGGTAAAGGTACCCTTGCCGTTCTCTCTAAAATGGGTGAATAGCTACCTTATTCCTGAGCAAGACGGTTATACAATCATTGATCCAGGACTCCGGACGGATGAAGCGATTCAGATGTGGGAAATGACTTTGCAAGAGCTTAGCTTGCAATGGTCTGACATTACACGGATTATACTCACACATCAGCATCCTGATCATTACGGGCTAGCTGGTTATATACAAGAGATAAGCCAAGCGCCAGTGCTGATGTCAAAAGCTTCACATGCTTATGCAAGGAGGATGTGGGGTGGGGATAATTCGTACACAGAGCAGTTGCGATCACTCAACGCGGAGCATGGTATGCCAAGTGAGCTTATTGAAGCGATCGAGGAAAATTTAACAAGCTTTGTAGCGATGGTATCACCTCAGCCCGAAGTAACTTACATTGAAGCGGGCAGCCAGATCCAAATTGGCGGTTTAGAGTGGCTGCTTATTGATGCGCCAGGTCATGCGTATGGTCAGCTCTGTTTCTATGAGCAGTCGCGAGGATGGATGTTGTGCGGAGATCAAGTGCTGCCACATATAACACCTAATGTTAGTATCATCCCGGGTGAATCAGACGATCCGCTCGAGGATTTTCTCCAAAGTCTAGAGAAGCTTAAAGGTTTCGATGTGACGCTTGCGTTTCCTGGTCATCGCGACCCCTTTACTAATTTTGCAGGACGCATTTCAGAGCTTCAGCAGCATCATGTACGCAGGCTAGATCGGATGTGCGACTTACTCTCAAAAGAACCACTCACTGCTTTTGRCATGTGTGAGGCTCTATTCGGAGCCCGAATTGGCGGGAATGCTCATAATTTACGATTTGCGATGGCGGAAACATTGGCACATCTTGTGCATCTAGAGCGAAGGAATCGAATTACTTCGGTCAAAACAGATGGCGTTTATTGTTATTCCGTGCAGTCGCTTTAGCGTCGAATTTATAGATTGTAGTACATGTTTGAAGCGTACAGTTACAGGTCATACTTGTAACTGTACGCTTTTTTCGATATTTGTGATGCATATATATCCCTAGTTTTCCGTAAATGCCTTTTTCGATGGTTTTTGATTAAGATTTCAATTATATATTGCAACACATATAAATATATGATACATATTATAGAGAGAAAAGATTTTAATGTGCGTACTATTTGATTGTTTCATTCATAACTGAGCGGGGGAGGCTGTATAATGGAGAGAGAATTGGCACTTGAACTTGTACGAGTTACGGAATTAGCAGCACTGGCATCGGCGCCGTGGATGGGCCGTGGAGATAAGAATAGTGCTGATGGTGCGGCTACTTCAGCAATGCGGTCAATGTTTGATTCTGTATCGATTCGCGGAACGGTCGTAATCGGCGAAGGGGAAATGGATGAAGCTCCGATGCTTTATATCGGAGAGGAAGTTGGTAGTTTGAATGGACCCGAGGTTGATGTAGCGGTTGATCCGTTAGAAGGTACGGAAATTGTAGCTAAGGGGTTAAATAATGCCATGTCTGTTCTTGCGGTTGCTGGGAAGGGACAATTGCTGCATGCGCCTGATATGTATATGGAGAAGCTCTCATTTGGTCCTGCACTCGTAGGTAAACTAAGCATTACTGATCCCATGGAGCTGACGCTCCAAAAAGCTGCGACAGCTTTGAATAAGAAGGTATCGGATTTAACCGTTATGATTTTAGATCGCATTCGACACGAGTCACTTGTGAAAGTGTTGCGTAAGGTCGGGGTTCGTATTAAATTTTTATCTGACGGTGATGTGGCTGGAGCTATGGCTCCTGCTTTTCCGGAAGCGGGTATAGATCTATATGTAGGCTCTGGCGGTGCGCCAGAGGGCGTGCTAGCTGCCGCTGCACTAAAGTGTCTGGGCGGTGAATTACAGGCGAGGCTGATGCCGGCGGATGGCAATGAGTATAATCGCTGCGTCCAGATGGGGATTGAAGATCCCTATCGTGTACTTACGATGGAGGATATGATTGGGACGGGCGATGTATATTTTGCGGCAACAGGTGTCACACCTGGTGAATTCCTCGGCGGTGTGCAATATTTTCCTGATCAGCGAGCGGAGACGCATTCGATTGTTATGCGAGCGAAGACCAAAACGATACGATTCGTACGCGCGCTTCACTATTTACCTAATAAGGAGTTTTTGAACAATAACTAGAAATGCGTAAGTAGATATCGACGAACGTAGTGGCTAAAAAGTAACTTGTATATAATGTCCTGCTCGTAGGATGTACGGACGGTCTACCAATTTAGCAGCTAGGCTCGGCAAACGAAACTCAGCTGTACGGATTCAAGTTTCGCTATTAATTGAATTGAAATAAGGCCGCGGACCCTGTCCGCGGCCTTATTTGTTATGTTTGTTTAGTTTCAATAAATGCAATTAATTGAGAGTGGGAGAGGAATAGYTGTGATTTATTGTCAGGGGATGAAATTAATTGTTAGAATAGCTCGATTGGCGGCGTCCTTCAGGTGAATTTTTTTATCCTTCAAAAAATGACTCGCAGGACAGTCGCTTTTCTAACGTTTCTGGCTTACGAGTCATGATTGTAGGAGCAATTAGTGCTATTGACCGCCTGGTATGAACTTCTTCAGCCATGTGCCGAAGCTTGCAGGGCTTCGAGTTTG
>NZ_JBFUHJ010000328.1:0-6194 GCF_056402455.1 Paenibacillus sp. P4_A7
GTCTGGCTTAATGCTAATCCCGAATCTATTTGTCGATAACCGGGCTGTTTAAGTATATTGTTTGTGATAAAAATATTATCTTTATTATTATATTAGATAAAAAAATTATCGTCAATATGAGGGGGGGGCTTTTTTTTATTAAATACTTTATCAAAAGTGATCTAGCGGACGGGGGAAGATTAATGGATAACGAAGCTATTAYGATTAGCCGTTTGATTGACTATAAGCGAATGACAGCGAGAATCAAAGTACTTGAAAATTACTCGATAGGCAATGGAATTACAGTAAGCCGGTTAAATCAAGATGATCAGCTGCAGGAGCTGCATCATAGATTGCGTAAAATGCCAAGTTATATGTACCTTGGCAAACTTGAGCAAAAGATTGAAGCGACAGCACATGCCTATCTGACTAATTATCCAGCAGGAATTAAAAGCCAGTTGGCGGCGATCCCCCATAAAGGGGCAGATGCGGAGGACGATAAGCTGCTGCGAGAGTTGAGAGGGAAAATCAAGAAGGTAATGGATGCGCGAAACTGGGAAATGAATGATATGGATGCTGTATTGGAGCGTGTGGCTGAGTTGCAGGACTTGCAAGCCGAGGTTAAACGAATTGATAGTGTGCTGGAGGCGTTGGAGGATTATAAGCCGGAATATGCAAAGCTACTGAGATTGCGATACATAAATGGCTTGAACGCCCAAGAAACAGCATATGAGCTTGGCGTAGCGGACCGTACCTTTCGTAAGTGGCGCGTAATGGCCGAGCAGGCGTTTATGAGTCTTGCCGTTTAAATGCCGCAATGCTGCCTGAAGTTTACCGTTTCCCCTTTTAAAAGCGTGTTATTATGCTAGTATGAAATAAAAAGAATACGCACAGAGGCTGTCCATTTGGACGGCCTTTGTGCGTATGCGGATTAAATGAAGCAAAAATGCTTTCTAGGCAAATTGCTTATAGCAATCAGAAAAGGACTCTATTCCATTAAAACGGTTAGAGTTCTTTTCAACAGGAGCCGCTGAATAAGCGGCTTTTTCTTATGCCCTGTCGAATGGCTCAAAACTAGTCAAATAACAGCGAATTCAGGAGGTGTTTAATCATAAGAGGTAAACAGAGTAAGCAGAATCATCAGAGTTAGAGGTATGGTTGTTATCAAGCCGATTTACATTGCAGCAAAAGAACGTGCTTAATGTGGCTCTTGAAAATAACGAATTCTATACGTTTAGTGAAGCTACACTTGCATTAAATAAATTTATTATGACGGACGTGTTGTAAGTGGTTGGAGGAACATGGACGATGCAAAATAAAGTTAGAGCGGGTGTAAGTATCAATTTCAACTAGGAGCAACAAGCGCATGGTTCGCTAGGCGATAGAGGAATAGTAACAAATCAAGGCTCCGCTCAGCGGGGCTTTTTATTTTGAGGAGGGAAAAATATGGACAAAGGGCATACCGTATGCGTAGCAATCGAATCTATTTTTTTAGACGTAATTGAATTTTTTTATGGAGCAGGTGAAGCGGTGATTACATCCATGATTGCGTTAACTTTTTTTATCATAATGGACTGGATCAGTGGTACGCGAGCATCAAAAAAAGACAATAGCTATGTAAGCAAATACGGTATCGATGGTGTAGCACGAACCTTGTTTATGCTACTCCTTCCAGCTGGCGGCCATCTGCTGGATCAAGTATTTAGCTTGCCTGGTATTCTTTTTGGGGCATTGACAGCTGGTCTGTTATATCACGTAATCAATTCTATGACAGCTAATGCTATTCGAGCAGGGTGGGGGAACTGGCTGCCGATTACTATTTTAGAAGCACTCCTTAAGTGGGTAGGCTCTGAGTTAGATAAAAAGGTTCAAAGAGCAGCGCAACGAGGGGGCGATACAGAGGGGGTGAACAAGGATGTCTAATTGGAGCTATGATCCAACCTATCGCCTGACAAGCCCTTTCGGCCTGAGAATCCATCCAGTCTCAAAAGTACCTAAGTTTCACCGAGGTGTTGATCTGGTGATTACACCAGCTAATGGACCTCTATACGCATTTGTAGCCGGCATTGTTGTGCACTCCAATCATGGCATTGCGTATTCTGGTATCCCAGCTGAGATGGGTATCGTGGTTGCCGTTCGGGATGATAGAGGTTTTCTTCATCTATATGCCCACCTCAGCGCAGCTGTCGTTAGGGTAGGTGACAGTAATTGTTGCACCGCATAAAGTTGAAGAGGAGGATGAGACAGAAATGAGTACAAAAGACGCGAACAAAATCATCTCATTTTTGGGTGCTGCTTTTATGGCTACGGAAGATAAAGCAGCACGAAAGGAGTTCAATAGACTCACGAATGTCCTTCGGGAAGCTAGTGGTCAGAAGCTGCAATGACATTTGTCTACGAAATTATTGGAAAGGGTATAATGTTTACGAGTACTAAATTCCGATATAATAATTTATTCGACGCTGGAAAAATGATACTTTTTATTCCTTTGCATTTCTAAATGAAAACGCATGAAAACAAGAACCATAAGGGTTTGAGCGCGGTTATGCTTTGCGTTGCTTAACCCTTTATGCTATGATTACCATAATATGCGTCGCGCGTAAATATAAAATTTAAACTAATGGAGTGAAGCATAGTGACGGTAACCATTTATGATGTGGCAAGAGAAGCAGGAGTATCTATGGCTACGGTTTCCCGGGTTGTAAATAATAATCCGAATGTGAAACCTGCAACTCGCAAAAAGGTTTTTGAAGCAATTGAACGGCTCGGGTATCGTCCAAATGCGGTAGCTCGTGGGCTGGCAAGTAAGAAAACAACTACGGTTGGTGTAGTTATTCCTGATATTTCTAATGCAATTTTTGCTGAAGTAGCACGCGGAATTGAAGATATTGCGAATATGTATCATTATAATATTATTTTGTGTAATGCTGATAAGAAAAAAGATAAAGAGATTAGAGTTATAAACACGCTTCTGGAGAAGCAGGTAGATGGCTTGCTGTTCATGGGTGGCGCTGTAACGGAAGAACATTTGCAAGCTTTTAAAACATCGAATGTTCCCATCGTACTTTGTGCAACCTCTGATGAAAGCGGACAAATTCCGTCTGTTGACATCAATCACGAAGATGCTGCTTTCGATGYGGTAATGAATGTCATTTCACAAGGTCACAAGCGTATTGCTATGATTAGTGGTACTCTACAGGATCCTTCTAACGGTTATGCGAGATTTCAAGGCTATAAGCGTGCGCTAGAAGCTTCAGGAATCGCATATGATGATTCATTGGTTCGTATAGGCAACTATCGCTATGAATCCGGTGCGGAAGCAATGAAGTATTTTATTGAATTGGACGAGCGTCCTTCTGCTGTATTCTCCGCTACTGATGAGATGGCAATTGGAGCTATTCATAGTATCCAAGATGCTGGATTGAAGGTTCCTGAAGATATTTCAGTAATTAGCGTGGACAACAGTAGAATGGCATCGATGGTTCGACCGTTACTGACAACAGTTGCACAACCGATGTACGATATTGGTGCGGTGTCCATGCGTTTGCTAACCAAGCTTATGAAAAAAGAAAATGTCGAACAATCCAAAGTAGTGCTGCCGCATGAAATCATTGTGCGTCAATCAGTTGGAGGAATATAAAATAAATGCTGTTTAATAAAATCGGAATTATTGGCGCTATGGCGGAAGAAATTGAATTACTGCATGAGCATGTGGACGTAGCATCCGAATTGACTAAAGCAGGAATTACTTATTATGAAGGAACACTCCATGGTAAAACAATTATTTATTGCAAATCTGGAGTTGGCAAAGTAAATGCTGCGGTTTGCACGCAAATATTGCTTGATTTAGGTGCGGATTGCGTATTATTTACAGGTGTTGCCGGCGCTGTTGATCCCCAGTTGAACATTGGTGATATCGTCGTGTCTACAAGCTGCGTACAGCATGATATGGACTGCTCGCCACTTGGCTATGCAAGGGGGACAATTCCATACCATATTCGTTCGGAGTTTCCGGCGGATGAATCACTTGTCGAGCTTGCCGCCTCAGCTAGTGAACGTCATTTTCCTGGATGCAGCTTGAAGGGAAAAGTATTGTCGGGCGATCAGTTTATTGCTAGCCGTGATACTGTTAAGCTGCTTCATGAAACGATGCAGGGAGCATGCGCGGAGATGGAAGGTGCTTCTGTTGCTCAAGTATGCGACATGAATGAAATTCCATTTGTTATCATTCGCTCTATGTCTGATAAAGCAGACGGATCGGCTCATGTGAATTTTGCTGATTTTACGATTCRGGCCTCAAATAATTCGTACCAAATTATCGATGATATGATTAAGCATATTTAAGCTCCTATATAATAAAAGAGCACTCATTCTTATCGCCTTTTGGCAGATTTGAATGGGTGCTTTTTCATTAACAGTAATAAGGCTGCCACTGTATTATAAGTCTTGAATGACAATTTGCTGCATGGATTTGTTTTTAGTGGAGATTTCCTCACGTCTTGGGATGGGAGGAATGCTAGCTAAGTCATCCATCCAATGAGTCGGAAGGTCTACGGGACTTTCTTGCGACCAGCGTTCGAGCCAATCCCTCGGCAGTTCGTTCAATTTGTCATCTGCCATTGCACTAGTAATAGGATGATCAGTCATCGTGAGCCAGACGAGCGACCATGCTCGAGGCACAACGCGCCATATATCATATCCGCCACCGCCGAGCGCGATCCATCTCCCAGCCGTATAAGCGTGAGCCAGCTCATGAATTATAGCGGGGATTTCACGGTAAATCCGCATGCTGCAATGAGTATGTGAGAGCGGATCAAAAGCATGAGCATCGCAGCCATGCTGGCTAATTATGACGTCAGGCTTATAAGCATCGATTACTTTACGCAGCGTGACGTTAAAGCATTCGAGCCACGAATCATCCTCTGTATAGGGCTCAAGCGGCACATTAAAGCAAGCTCCAAAGCCGTGGTCGACTCCTTTTTCATAGACGAAGCCCGTTCCAGGAAACAAAAATTTACCTGTTTCATGGATAGAATAGGTGCATACAGCCGGATCATCATAAAAGACCCATTGCACTCCGTCACCGTGATGCACATCCGTATCGATATACAGGACACGGGAGCCGTAAGTTTTTCGAATATGCCTGATTGCGATGGCCGCGTCGTTATAGACGGAGAAGCCGGATGCTCGATCTGGGAAGGCGTGATGCAGGCCGCCTGCCAGATGAAACGCGTGTAAAGCCTGACCTTGCATAACCGCGTCTGCGGCTGCTACAGTGCCGCTGACGATCGCCGAAGCAGCCTTATGGATACCAGGAAAGTAGGGCGTGTCCTCCGTATGAAATCCGAATTGCTCTGCTATAGAATCACTGCCATTGCTTTCAGCGTCCAAGCTCAATTGTTTAACCGCGTTCATATAATCAGGTCGGTGAACGAGCGAGATTAGGTCGTCATCCGCCTCCAGATGAGGCTCCTTTATATGGTCGTCCGTCAGAGCGCCAAGACGTCGCAGCAGATCCATCGTTAAGGTGAGCCGTACCGGACTAAAGGGATGCTCATCCCCAAAATTATAGCCTTCCGATTCTGAATGATGTATGAAAATCGCATTTGCAGACATACCGCTTCATATCCTCCTAAAGGTTTGCGAAGCAAACCACATCGTAAGCATAAGCTAGGTTTGCGATGCAAACCACATCGTAAGCATAGGCTAGGTTTGCTTCGCAAACCACATCGTAAGTTTTAATACATGAAACGCTGCCGGAACCTTACTGTGTCAAAATGCTCGACAGAGCTAAGCGGAACCTCTTTGCCTATTTTAACCATTAGACAATTGGCAGGATGAGAACATATTTCGGGGTCATCAGTAGCGAACCATACCATTCCGACTGATTTCATGAGGTTCTCCATCATTTTACGATAATCCCACACGTTAAGCTTTGTGCCCTCCAAGTCCCAATGCCAATAATACTCAGTTGTAAATACGATCATATTTTCAAGCTGTTCTTCCGCGAAAGCAAGCTGTATCATCTTTTTTCCTAATCCATACGAACGATATTCATTAGCGACTTCAATAGCCCCAAGTTCAATTAAGTCAATCATTCCACCCTCAGACCAACGTTCAAGCTCGTCTGCGTAATGAAATGTAACGTAGCCCACAATAACGTCAGCTTCACGCACAATAATAATTCGGCCTTCTTCTAATCCTGCAATTTCCAC
>NZ_JBFUHJ010000329.1:0-6193 GCF_056402455.1 Paenibacillus sp. P4_A7
GTATTATCGATAATGACGAAATTTTCTTGAGCAGCTGATCGAAGTGATATATTATGTGCTGGAAATGATTGCTCCATCCAATACCAGCGCCCGCCTGCTTTGTGCAGAACCTTTTCTTCAACGAGAAACTCCATCATATCCTCAAGCGATTCAGAACCAAACGTATCGCCGACCTTAAAGGGCAGCTCGTACGCCGCGCATTTCACATGATCGATTAATACAAGTAAATTATCAGGATGAATCAATGCTCGCTCAGGAGGCCGATTAAAGAAAAAGTCAGGATTTTGTATCATATATTGATCAAGAGGATTGCTGCTCGCTACCATAAAAGTTACAGAGCTCTCTTGTCGCCTGCCCGCTCGTCCTGATTGCTGCCAAGTGCTTGCAATCGTTCCTGGATAGCCATTTAAGACACAGGCCTGCAGTTGTCCAATATCAATGCCTAACTCCAAAGCGTTCGTACTTACGACACCGCGAATTTCACCGGAACGAAGTCCACGTTCAATTTCTCTGCGGAGCTTTGGCAAATAACCGCCTCGATAGCCTCGAATTGTTTTGGCGTCCAGCTTGTCCTTTATCAATTCCTGCAAGTACGTTAACAACAGCTCCACTCTTACTCGGCTGCGAGCGAATACGATGGTCTGAACGCCTTGCTTCAGTAGTAAAGCAGCGAGCTTTCGTGTTTCTAGCACGCTGCTTCTCCGAATGCCTAATTGTTGATTTACAACTGGCGGATTATAGAATACGAAATGCTTCTCACCCATTGGTGCACCGTTATTATCGATCAGCGTTACCTTCTCACCGATCAACCGTTCTGCGTGCTCCTTAGGGTTATCTATCGTTGCTGAAGCACATATAAATTGCGGATTAGAGCCATAAAAATGACAGATCCGCTTTAACCGCCGAATTACATTGGCAACATGACTTCCAAATACGCCCCGATAGGCATGTACTTCGTCAATGACAATAAACTTTATATTTTCAAACAGCTTTACCCATTTCGTATGATGCGGCAAAATAGCCGAATGCAGCATGTCCGGATTCGTCACGACGATATGACCAGCATTTCTAATCGCAGTTCGAACAGTTGGAGGCGTATCTCCATCATATGTATGCGTCTTGATGCCAACCTCCATCAGATCGGCCAATGCCTGCAGCTCAGCAACTTGATCTTGCGCTAGTGCTTTCGTCGGGAATAAGTAAAGTGCTCTACCCTCTTCATTCTCTAATAAAGATTGCATGACCGGCAAATTGTAGCAAAGCGTCTTGCCCGAAGCAGTTGGTGTGACGGCAACAACGTTATTACCAGCACGTGCCGCAACGTATGCAGCCGCTTGATGCGTATATAGTTCACTGATTCCACGGGAACGCAGTGCTTCCTTCCATGCATGATGCAGCCCGTCCGGCAGCGGGGCGGTATTCGCCTCGCGTGGAGCAATGGTTCGCCAATGCGTCACATTATCCATAACCTCGGTGTTTTGGCGCACTTGCTCTAACCACTCCTCCAAGCCGGAGGCTCTACCCGTCCATCGGTTCATAACCTACCCACTCCTCATCAAACCCTCTACGTATCCATTTTACAGAATACATGTTCGTGCTGCAATTTTAATTTTACTGGAAAACATTTGATGCATTGACAGCCACTCAGAAAAACGGTATATTGGCTTAAGTTAGACATTTAGACAATTATCTAAATATCTAACAAATCGATTATTTAAGAAAGGACGGCTGCTATGTCGATCAATCTTGCTTTTAAAGCACTCTCCGATCCGACTAGGCGCAAAATATTGGATTTGCTTCGCGACCGTGATTTGACTGCTGGAGATATCGCTGACCACTTTCAAATGACCAAGCCGAGTATATCCCATCATCTTAGTTTGCTTAAGTCAGCCGACCTCGTATGGGATGAGCGCCAGGGTCAGCACATTGTTTATTCACTGAACACGACCGTTTTTCAAGAATTGATGAAATGGATTGTTTCTTTTCAGCAATCAAAATCAGAAGGGAATGATGAAGTATGAATAAATCACTAGTTTCATGGTTAATTATCGCAGTCGCCATCATTGCAGGAATTGTTGTGTATCCCGACATGCCGGACCAAATGCCGATTCACTGGAATGTTAATAATGAAATCGACAACTATGCCGACAAAACATTTGCTTTATTTCTGATGCCGGGCTTAATGGTACTAATGATGGTATTAAATCAGCTCAAACCAAAAATGGATCCTAATAAAAATAATATTTCCAAGCTAAAATCAAGCCTATATATCATTCAGAATACGTTACTACTTGGTTTATTGGTCATACATGGCTTTAGCATTGCTTTAGGCTACGGTATCACGATTAACATCGGAAACATTGTCACTCCAATAATTGGTGTGTTATTTGTAGCAATCGGTAATTATATGCCTCGTTTTAAACAGAATTACTTTGTTGGTATAAAAACGCCCAGTACTTTAAATAGTGAAACGGTCTGGCGGAAAACGCACCAAACATCGGCAAAATTTTATGTCATTGGCGGCTTGCTGATGATTGGTACCGTCTTTGTTCCTGCACCTCTACAAGCGATCTTATTTATTAGCATCATTATTATTGTTGCTTTATCTTCATTTTTTCTAGCATCCTATTATGCGAAAAAAGTAAAGTAAGCTCATATCTCATCCGTTTTACATGCGATAACCTAGCAAAAAACACCAAAAAGAGCAGCCATTAATTAGCTGCTCTTTTCGCTTATTCATCTATTCGTTTATTGCATTCCACTAGGAATTCATTAGACCTATCTATAAATACATATATTTTATCAACCATCTGACGTTGTCCTAAGAGCACTTTCACTTACCAGCTAGTTCATACTTCCTCTTGGAATCTCCGTCATATAAAAATCGGTCGCAGCTGTCACTTCACTAAAATGCGTAGCAGCTTCCGCCTCTAATTGGCCTAAATCTTCAATACTGTAACGGCCGCTAAAGTGGGTCATAATAAGCCGCTTCGCTTTTGCCGCTACCGCCGTCTCTGCCGCATCGGTCGTTGTACTATGACCAAATTCATGTGCTTTCTCTTCCATACCTGCTGCGAAGGTTGCTTCATGAACGAGTAAATCGGCTCCTGTTGCCAGCTTTACAGCATTTGAACAGGGCATTGTATCGCCAAGAATAGTCACAACTCGGCCAACCTTCGTTTCACCTGTTACATCCTCGGTTCGTACCACTAATCCATCTGGCAATGTAACCGCCTGGCCTTGCTTTAACTTTCCATATATCGGACCAGCCTCTATGCCTAGCGCTTTTAATTTATGTACAAGCAGCTTACCAGGTTGATCATGCTCTATTACACGGTATCCAAAGCATGTCACCCTATGCTCAAGAGCAGCCGCTTCTACAGTAAACCGTTCGTTAGTATGTATAACGGTTTCTTCTTCCGCTATCTCGTGAATGTTTAGTTCATAGTCTAACTGTGTACCACTTACAGCGAATACAGTATCCATGTACTGCTTGAGTCCTTTTGGACCAATAAGCTGTACAGGTGTAACACCTCCATCGAACGAACGACTGCTTAGCAAACCAGGCAAACCATAGATATGATCACCATGCAAATGAGTTATAAATACTGCTTCCAGCCTATTCAGCTTTAATGGCGTCCGCATAAGCTGATGCTGAGTGGCCTCTCCCGCGTCAAACAGCCACCAGCCACAGCTAGGATCCGGCAATTGCAGTGCAATTCCGCTCACATTGCGATATTTCGAAGGCCGTCCAGCACCCGTTCCTAAAAACCAAATATTCATTTTGTTTTTCACCTCATCTTCTAGCTTTTGCTCCGTTACCTTTATTTATGAAAGGAAGAACCCTCACTAGCTCGGTTAACCGAACGATGGAGGGCTCTTCTTTTAATGGCCAAGCTATCTATTACAATTTTTCAACGTTAAAATATTGTGCTTCCGGATGAGCGAATACCATCGCTGATACAGATGCTTCTGGCTCCATCATGCAGCCCTCTGTCAATTCAACGCCAATATCCTCTGGCTTCATCAAATCAAACAACGGCTCTTGATCTTCGAGATTTGGACATGCAGGATAACCAAAAGATACGCGAATCCCTTGATAACGAGCGCCATGGCGCTGCTTCATCGTCATTTCAAGTGGATCTGGATAACCACTAACATCACGCATAATATGATGTACCCGCTCAGCCATTGCCTCAGCAACCTCAAGTGCCACGGATTGCAATGCATGCGACCGCAAATAATCGCCGCTTTCCTTCCACTCATTCGCTAATTCGCGAATGCCATGACCGGCAGTCACAACTAAGAAGCCAACATAATCCATAATGCCGCTTTCTACCGACTTCAAGAAATCGGCCAAGCAAAGATGCGGCTCAACCTGCTGACGCGGGAATGTGAATCGTTTGATCTCCTGAGTTTGATCATCTGGATTATAAATTATAATTTCGTTGCCAGATGATTGAGCAGGGAAAAACCGATACATACCATGAGTTTTAACAATACCTTCTGTCGCGCCTTTATTCAAAATATCATCTACCGTTGCTTTCAGTTGGACGGCTTTCTCATTGCCTTCCTTAAGCAGGTTATCTACTGTACCCTTCAAACCAAGGTGATGACCAAGCAGCATTTGCATGTTGATATAAGGTACGATATGCGGGATCGGTACATCTCGCAATATATGACGGTCCAAGTCTGGAGGTGTAAAAACAGGCGCATCCGGCGATATTTTGGATCGAACAGCTCGAGACAGCGTTGGCATTGGCTTCTTCACTTCTTCTTCTGCTCCGCCTGACGCTTTATAAGCCGCCATCTCCTCTTCCATGCGCTCGCGATGATCCACATCCATTATTTTATTTGCTATATCAAGACCATCCATTGCATCCTTCGCATAAAGGACTAGTCCGTCATATTCTGGACCGATTCTCGTTTTCGTAAACTTACGTGTTAATGCCGCACCGCCAACTAGAATAGGAACGTCAATTCCAGCCGTGCGTAAATCCTGCGCTGTAATAACCATTTGTTGTGCTGATTTTACAAGCAAACCAGATAATCCGATTGCGTCTACCTTCTCCTTGCGATAAGCTTCGATCAAATCCTGCGGCGGTACTTTTATACCTAGATTTATTATTTTATATCCATTATTGGATAAAATAATTTCAACTAGATTTTTACCTATGTCATGAACATCGCCCTTTACGGTCGCTAAAATGATTTTCCCTTTGACAGACGATTCATTTTTCTCCATAAATTGCTCGAGGTAGGTAACAGAGGCTTTCATAACCTCGGCGCTTTGAAGCACCTCCGCTACGATTAGCTCGTTTCCGTTGAACAAACGTCCAACTTCCTCCATACCGCGCATGAGCGGGCCGTTAATGACTTCCATAGCAGAATATTTCTTGAGAGCTTCATCTAAGTCAGGAATAAGACCTTCCTTGGTTCCTTCTACCACATATGAACCAAGTCGTTCCTCAAGTGAGAGGTTAGAAATCTTTTCTTTCTTCTCAACCTTCTTATTCCGAAAAGCAGCAACGAAAGTCGCCAACGTCTCATCCGTCGTATTGTAAATAAGCTCCTCAGCAAGCTTGCGCTCTTCAGCAGGGATGGAAGCATAACGTTCAAGCTTCTCGGTATTCACAATTGCATAATCGAGTCCTGCTTTAGTTGCATGGTACAAATAGACAGAGTTAAGCACTTCACGGCCTGCATCAGGCAACCCGAAAGAAACGTTGCTAAGTCCTAGAATGGTCTTCGCTAGCGGAAACTTTTCTTTAATCATACGAATACCTTCAAGCGTCTCAACTGCCGAACCAATATACTGTGGATCACCGGAACCAACCGGGAACATATTCGGATCAAATATAATATCCTCAGGATTCAACTTGTATTTATCAACGAGTAGATTATAGGAACGCTCAGCAACCTCTAGCTTCGCTTCACGTGTAACAGCTTGCCCACGCTCATCGATCAGAATCACAACAACTGCAGCACCATAGCGGTGTATTAATGGAACAATCGACTCAAACTTGGTTTCGCCATCCTCTAAATTAATGGAGTTAATGATCGCTTTACCTTGCGAATATTTGAGACCCAGCTCAATAATGTGGTCATACGTAGAATCGAGCATTAATGGCGCTTTGATCTTCTTCACAACCTGCGGCAAAAATTGATGTACCGCATATTCCTCATCTATATC
>NZ_JBFUHJ010000330.1:0-6151 GCF_056402455.1 Paenibacillus sp. P4_A7
GTATAAATCACTTAGGGTTTAAGAGTAATTTCTTCATGTGATTCTCTTAATCCAATTCATATTTAGATGGTTAAGCGCTATATTTACTAGTTAGGATAGCCGTTGTTGCCATGCAAAGCAACATCTTTTTTCACAAAAAAATCCTATTGCACATCAGATGATGTGCAATAGGATTCTTCCATACACTCTTATTGGTCTCCTCTTATTACAGTAGATTAAATTGCCATGAAACACCGAACTTATCAACAATCCAGCCGAACTTCTTACTGAAACCATAATTATCTAACGCCATTAGAGCTTCGCCGCCATCAATTAACTTCTCATAAAGTTCGTCTATCTCTTCTTCCGTATCACAAGTAATAAACAAGGAAAACGATGGTGTAAATGAAAATTCATGTTTAATATTACTATCGATACACAAGTATTCAGTTCCCTTTAACGTAAAAGCAGCTTGCATAACACTTCCTTCTTCTCCTGCTTCATTTGCACCATAACGAGAAATACGAATTATTTCTGATTCCTCAATGATCGAAGTGTAATAATTCATCGCTTCTTCCGCATTTCCTTGAAACATCAAAAAAGGGGTAACCTTTTGCATAGTAATCAAGCTCCTTTTAAATAGATTCGTTCATTCTTCCACTAGAAATAAAGTACGCTTAATTCTTTTCCCTATTGTTATTATACCCTATAAAAAATTTGTTCGCCCAGCAACAAACACAAAGAAAAACGCTTAGCTCAAGCCAAGCGTCGTCAGATCTATTTAATTATCATTTCCATACTATTCATTCAATAACTGCCATGCTCCCTCCATGTCTTCGATCAGCATTTCCACATCTTCCATTCCAATATACAGTCTGATCACAGAGGCGTTCGTACCATCAGGATTTCTGTTTACCTTAGTCGCATTTACTGTGACAAGACTCTCATATCCTCCCCAACTGACCCCAATGCGGAAATATTTCAGTGCATTTGCCCACTTTTTCATGACAGCGACTGGTTGCTTCGTTTCAAAGGAGAACAAGCTGCTGTATCCATCCTGTTGATTCAATGCCAGCTCATGCTGGGGATGAGAGCTCAGGCCAGGGTGATTCACACGAATGACCATCGGATGTTTCTCCAAATACTCCRCAACGATCAATCCATTCTTCTGATGACGCTCCATACGCAGCGGAAGTGTGCGAAGACCACGGATCATTAACGATGCTGTGTGTGCCGTCATAATACCACCTAGCAGCATATACCCTTTGTTTCCAATCTGCTGAATAAGCGAAGAATTCCCAATTACTACTCCTCCCAAACAATCACTATGACCGGAGAAAAACTTGGACATGGAATGCAGAACAAGATCAACACCCTTTGTAAGCGGCCGTAGAAAACATGGAGTTGACCAACTGTTATCAATTATTGTAAGCACGCCTGACTCTTTAGCTAGCTTGGCTATACCCTCAAGATCCTGTAGCTGGAAGTAGCCTGAAGTAGGGCTTTCCAAATAGATAATCCTTGTGTTCGGCTGCAAGGCTTGTTCAAAGTCTAATAGCGAAGTCCCGTCTACAAAAGTGACTGCCACCTGATATCTTGCCGACATTTCATTCAAAAATTCACGTGTCGGTCCATACGCCTGCTCAACACAGATTACATGGTCACCTGATCTCAATAGCGCATGCAGAGTACCTGCAATAGCAGCCATTCCGGAAGCGAAGCAGCGCGCTTGCTCACCACACTCCAAATCGGCTATTTTTCTTTCTAAATATTGAACGGTTGGGTTATTGCCTCGAGAATAAACGTTGGCGGATAATACGTCTTGCATCGCGTGATCGAAAGCTTCGTAGTTTTCAAACGCAAATAAGCTGTTTTGATAAATCGGTATCGTTACGGCACCGTAATGTTGTGTATCTACCTGATCATGAGAGACTTTAGTATGCAGTTGATTATCCAATTCTTTTCTCTCTGTCATGTCGTTCCCCTCTATTCAGTCCAGTAATTTCTTAGCCTTTTTCTGCTCCTTGTGTTAAACCCTCTACGATGAAACGTTGGGCAAAAGCGAACAAAACGACGGTTGGAATGACCGACAATACCGTTCCAGCTGACATTGCCCCCCAGTCCACATCAAACTTCATAACGAAAGAATTCATAGCTACTGGCAGCGTCTTCAATGCCTCATTATCGATGAACATTACCGCCATGAACAACTCATTCCAGTTCTGTACAAATGCAAATATAAAGGTTGAAGCAATCCCCGGCAGCATGACCGGAATAATGACTCGGAGCAGCGCAGTCAGGCGCGAACAACCGTCAATCATAGCCGCTTCCTCCAGACTGCAGGGCACACGTTGGAAAAAGCCACGCAGCATAATAGTAGAGAAAGGAATGAGCATAACCGTGTAGCTAATGACTAAAGACAAATGCTTATTAATCAAATTCAAATCCGCCATAAGCAAGTACAATGGAGCCAGTGCAATAAACCCAGGAAGCATCTGCGTAACGAAGAAAGCCATCATAATCTGTTTATGCCCTCTGAACTGAAACCTAGCCAGAACATAACCACTTAGAGTGGCTATGGATATGACGATAGTAGCAGCGATAACTGCGATTATTAAGCTGTTTCCGAGATAAATATGAAATTTGGATATTTCAAATATTTGGACATAGTTATCCAGAGTGAACTGCTTTGGCCAATAATTGATAGGGAATGAGAAAATATCTTTTTGTGGTTTAAGTGAGGTTATAACAATCCAGTATAGGGGAAAGACCATGATTACAAAATGTAGAGCTAAATAAAGTACCTTAAAACCCGTCAGTATACGTGGCTTCATCTTAAAAATCACCCACTTTTTCCGACTTGGTTACAAACAGATAAAAGATCGTGTATAACAATAGGATTATGATCATAGTGACGCCTATAGCCGATGCCATGCCATAGTCCCCTCCATAGATGATCTTATCCAGCATCAGGGAGGAAAGAATATGGGTAGTTCCCGCAGGACCGCCGTTAGTCAATCCATAGATAATCGTAGGGTCATTGAATATCCATATAGCCCGAAGCAATGTCGTAGCTATAATCGTAGGAAGTATAAACGGAAAGGTCACATTGACAAACTTTCGTATGCCCCCTGCCCCATCCATTTCCGCCGCTTCATACAAATCTGCAGGAACTGATTGGAGTGCAGCTAGCAACATGATTGCAAAAAACGCAATGCCATACCATACATTGGCAACGATAACCGACGTCATAGCCCAGCTTGGATCTGAAAGAAAGCCAATTCTCGTCTCAATAATACCTGTACGCATTAAAATATCATTGATAACACCCATCTGAGAATTGAACATCCATTTCCAAATTAACCCGATTAAAAAGCCAGATAAAGCCCATGAGTAGAATATAAACCCCTGATAGACGCCTCTTCCCCAGAACCGTTTTCGCAAGAGTAATGCAAGTGAAAGTCCAATTAGAAATTGGAAGGCTAATGAGAAAAACACCCAGTATGCACTATTCGTCAAAGCCTTTAGAAACTTAGAGTCACCGAAAGCACTAACAAAGTTTTGAAAGCCTATAAAATGAACATTGGTCAAATCAAACAGCACATAGTTCTGAAACGCCATGACAACGCCTTGCAGAAATGGATAGAACGTAAATATCAGCAGCAACACCAATGCCGGAAGCAAGCTGAGTAAAATATACGTTCGCTGCTTTCTCAAATCGATCACCGCCTTCATTAGAAAATGAGATGGGCAGCTCGAGAGCTACCATCAATAATTATTTTCTGTTTATTTATTCATATCCTCTTTCGCTTTAACCCAATATTCATTCCATTTCTTTAAAGTGTCTGCAACAGAGGTTTGGCCTAACAGCATAGCCTGACCAGTTTCCATAGATACGGTACCCCATTGTCCATTTGCAGGGTATTCGAATGCTGGCTTAAAGTTAACGAATGTATCAGGCTTATTCGTCATATCGAGTAAAGTTTTGTATGGACCACTTTGGAAAAATTCGTCTTCAGTAGCGGAGGAGTGCAGCGGAACAGTGCCGTGACTTTTGGATAGCTTTGTATTTTCTTCGGGTGAGGATAGGAATGTGATGAGTTTCCATGCAGCTTCTTTGTTTTCGGAGTAGGAAGTGATGCCCCAGCCTGCGCCTCCAGCAGAGATTAACGCTTTGCCTGCAGGGCCAGTTGGCATTGGAGCTGTTGCCCATGTGCCTTCTTTCATATTCTCAGTCAATACTTGAATAACATCAGGATCCTGTAGGAGAAATGCAGTTACACCGGAAGTAAAGGCTTGAACCTGCTCCTGAAATCCCCAGTTGATTGAATCCGGAGGAGATCCCTCTTTGTATAACTTCACATATAAATCTAATGCAGTTTTAGCTTCTTCCGAAGAATAGATCGTACCACCATCTTTAAGGAACATCGCATCCTCGGTATTAATTTTCTCTGAATTGTACGCTTGAATCAAAGCATCCGGAACACCATTTGCTCCAGGTCCTCCACGGAATGAGAAACCGTAACGATTTTTTGTAGGATCAGTCAGCTTGATTGCTGCGTCAATCAACTCTTGGTAGGATGTAGGTGTGTTGATACCGGCTTCCTTCAACCAATCGGTACGATAAAACAATTGGCGTTGGTACAGACCATTGGGGATGAAATATAGCTTGCCTTTAACTGAAGCAACGGATTGGGCAACAGAGGTTACCGTAGCAAAGTCGCTCCAAGATTTTGTATAGTCGTTCAATGGCTCTACGTATTTATTATTAACGAATTCTGCAACGTTCAAGTCGCGTACTTCCAATATGTCCAGTGTTTGCTTGGCGCCCAGCATCGTTCTAATCTTATTATCCGCCTGATCGAACGGAGGGGAAATCAATTCAACCTTAATGTTGGAGTTCTGAGCCATGAATTTGTCAATACTAGCTTTAATCAATGCAGTACGATTTGGACTAGTTAAGCTTTCGATCATGCGCAGTGTAACAACTTTATCGCTGCTTCCTTTTGACGAATTGCAAGCTGTAGTCAGGGTGAAAACTAACACAATCGTCAAACAGGACAACAGCCATGTTTTTCGTGTCTTACTCAACATATGAATCCCCCTCGAGACATAGTTTCATACTATCTACCTGTATGATAGGTATAATATAATGTAAGCACTTTCATGTTGTCAATCGCTAAATTTGCCTAATATTGGCGAATCGTCGCCTCTATAATGTCCATCATTTTATTGAATTCACCTAATGCATGCTGTACATCATGTTCGGCTATTCCATCAAATAATGTACGATGAAATGGGTAAGTATTGTCGAACAGCTCCTTTACACCAAACGGACCAGCAAAAAATCGCTTTATTAATTCAGATATGGATTCATATACACTATGGAGCAGTGGATTGGCAGCAGCAGCATAGATATACTGATGAAATTCATAATCAATTGCAGAAGTATCAACACCTCTACGTTTGCAGTCATCGTACTCTTCCAAGCATAGCCGCATCTTCTCAATGGTTTCCTTATCAATGCGTAAAGCAGCCAGTTCTACAGCCTTTCCCTCTAAAGCTCTACGCACATCCAGAATATGAAGGAGAAACTTCTTCTCATTCTCAATTTTCACCTTGCCGCTATAACGATAAGATTCGGAGTCATTGACATATATCCCTTTACCGTTGACCACTTTGACGATATCGATCGCTTCTAGATACCTGAGCGCTTCTCGCAAAGAAGAACGCCCTACGCCTAGCAGCTTAGTTAGCTCTTCAGCGGCAGGAAGCTTGTCCCCCTCCTGTAATCCTTTTATCTCAATATATTTTTGGATTTCCTCAGAGACCAATTCATGAACATTCTGTTTTTTTATTTTCTGAATCATTTTTATTCAACCACCCTTTCCACCTGTCAGATAGGTGAATCTTATTCGATTAGTCAATGATTGTCAATAAAGTTTCGCCATCGGTGTTATTCAACAAGCATCCTATTATCCATGGTTTGTATGATCATGTCGGGCATTACACGAAAAAAAGACATTAGGCAAACGCCTAACGTCTTTGGTCACATCTTTAATCCTTCATTTATATACTTATCGCTATTTTTAAGTAACGACAAGTTATCCTATCCTAATTATCTCCAGCCACTGAATACACCATACAGAACTGCTCAAGCTTACTATTGAGC
>NZ_JBFUHJ010000331.1:0-6149 GCF_056402455.1 Paenibacillus sp. P4_A7
ATCAGAACCTGCATGAGGATCGCTAAATCATCATGGGTATACAACTGATCTTGGAGAGTCTGATACATTTCCTCATAATAATCTTCCCATATCTCGTCTCCAAGCCTAAACGATTGACTAATGCTTCGAAACACCTGCAGTTGCTTAAACAATTCACCCTTCGGCTTGGAAACCACATGTTCGAGAGTAATAATCCGATTCATTCCCAATGAAGACTTGTAGCCAACAGCATTGACCGCTTCCCTGAACGATTCCGCGGTTAACTCCAGCTGTTGAATCAGATGACCAATCCCAATCGTCACCGTAAAGTCCAAATTATGAGCTACCCAGTCCCTTAACTTCTCACAGCTTTCCAGTACTTCTTGCTCGCTTTCCTGATGATGGAATAGAAAGAGAATTCCCATCTTGGAGTTGGAAATCCATTCGGTCCATACAGTAAACGGCTTATTCTCGACTAGTTCCTTCACGGAAGCGCCTAGGATGTATTTCAGTAAATGCTGATCACTTCGATATTGAATCGCGAATTCCGCGTAATGATCGATCTCGACAATCGCGACGAGAGAGCCACTTACAGGTTGATGGATTCCCAGCCGGGATAATTCTTCCTCGAGATATTTACCGAAGTTGGCAGTGGTATTCGTTTCCTCCATTAAGCTAAGAAACAAATGTCTTTTGTGGTAAACGGACAATTCTTTGTGCTGCTCTTGAAGCATGTTGGATTCATCCAGAAGCTCTTCGATCGATGATTCGATAAATTTGAATTCATCAACCTTGTCCGTCTTCAGATGAGTAGGAGAAGCCTTACGCGCACCTGAAATCATGTTCATTAAAGTCATAACCGGCTTGTATTGGCGCCTGGACACATAGATGATCCAGGTCAACCCGGCAATAACGATTACTGCAGCAATAGCCATCCACAAGTAAAATAACGAGGACACGAACTCTAGAATGCCGCTGTTTAGAGTCCCGCTGGATATGATCCAGCCCGTTTGTTCCGAAACGGCAGAGGAGAGAACTGTGTTAGCCTTYGTGCCGGATGTCTTGCCATCGGCAGCCGATTCCGTAGAGACGATGAGCTTGCCTTGTTCGTCGCTAAGATGGACAAAGGTCGAATTGTTGTCGGTCATGCTGGTTATCCATCCAAGCAGAGATTCGATGCGGACATTGACGATTAGGATGCTTAAATTGCTCAGATTCGTGTTTTTGGCCAAGCTGATTACTTTTTGAGTTTTGTCTCCATCCGTCATTTCCGGTGCCAGCGTTCGTGCTGTCCATTGGTACAGAACACGGCTGTTCAAGGATACTCCGATGAATTGACTGTCAGTGAAATCGTTCAAATCGGTTAACGTCGACGGGGTAAGGATTGTTCGATCTGGAGTACGGTACAAATAAATGGATTCTATCGTCGGATTGTTCTGCAATAGCTCCTTTAATGCCGAAGAAGCTTGGATATCTGTATAATGGCGATTGTCCTTAGGATTGTCCGAGAAAAACTGTTTGATCTTCTCATTGTTCTGTATTTCATATAGCAATAAGGAGTCTATATCCGCGAGCTTGCTGTCTATCATCTTCGAAATATTGTGAGACAGCGCATTATTCGCCTCTACCGAAGCTTTCTTGGACATCTCGGTCAAGGTAAGGAAAGTCATGAGCAGCAAACTTAACGTAATGATAAAAAAGACCGGCAAATATGAGAGTAATAGCCTGTTAAACCATTTTGTTTTCATAGGTCTCCTCTTTCAGCTCTAGTAGCTRGTAATATTTATCAGAAAGTCATTTATTTTCTATTGGAAATAACTTAACATATTAAATAAGTAATCAGCAATGAACAGTTTGGGGGAAAATAGATGATACGATTCCGGCCGATCTTACCGCTAATTTTTTTCCTAGTCATCGGTGTATTCGTTCTCTGTTGGAGCATATGGGCGCCGATTAATAAACAACATCATCTTGTACCTATAACTGAAGATCAACAATTCATCAATTTAAACCTGTTTCTCAACGCTCCTTTGGATACGGTTACAGTTTTACCTGAGGGAGAACTAGACTTTATCAGGCAGATCATAGAGAAGAAATTTAACGTCCGTTTGCATGTTACCGCTATGGCTCCGGGAAATGAGTATAACGCCAAGGTCGAGGCTTTGTTGTTCGCCAACAATCCACCCGATATGTGGATCGACAGGAGTAATGACGGTGCATCTAAGCTATCGCTTGATGGCGTGCTCGCAGATATGTCACCCTATGTATCCTTAACTACGATGCCAAATTACTTCAAGTACTGGGTTACCGAGAAGGAATTGAAGCAGTATCAGATTCATAATCGCTTCTATCGCGCTCCCGTTCCCTATGATAAGAATTCCTATCGGTGCTACTATATCCGTCAAGATTGGCTCAAGCATCTAGGTCTGGAAATCCCGCGAAATTACAATGAGTATTTACAGGTGTTACGCGCCTTTACAAACAATGACCCTGATGGAAACGGCAAGAAAGATACCTATGGATTCACGACATCGGGCAACAATTCTAGTCTGTCTTCCGACTGGCCCGAGTATGCCAAGAACAGCCTCGTCTATCCGGCGTATATGAATAATAATGAGCTTGTCGACATGGGATCTGATTTACGAATCGAGCTTGTCGTGGACGATATTCTTAAGGTCATTAACGAGGGATTGGTTGATCCTGACTGGTTCTTTAATTCCGGAACGAAGCATGTCAACAAAGCTATACAAGGAAAAGCAGGTGTAGTCCTTGGCCAAACCRTTGATTTCGCCCTGGATGCTAATTCGGCAAGCATTCAATCGCTTAGTCGCGCGCTTGATCCGAACGCGAACTGGGTACCCTTTAACCCACTTGGCAACGAGCCGTTAAGAGCTGGAGCATCACCCGAATATCCTTTTGTATTCGCCAAAATAACTGTAGACAAGCATCCTGAGAGAATAAAGAAAATCGTGGAAATCATGGACTGGCTATCGAGTGAAGAGGGGTTTCTGCTCACCCATTACGGCCTGGAGGGAGAACATTATTCGCGCAGCGGAAATACGATTACGTTATTGCCGCAGAAGAAGGAGGATTCGGAGAATTCGAAGCATTCTCTGGATTCTATGAAACTATGGGGCTTCTTCACGCCTGAAACCCCAAGCGTGCTCGGTTTGCAGGTTGTTGATCCACAGCTAACAGCAAGAGATAAAGAGATCAAGTCCTTCTTAGCCCAGCTCCCAGTTAAGGATAAGCTTGGTGTTGCTTTAGCACCCCCCATCGGAATTGATGTTGGAGCCTTCCGGGCCAGGCAAAATGAGTTGCAGGTCAAAATGCTGTTCTCCGATCAATCGGGAAAGCAGTGGCCTACTTATTATAAAGAAATCATGGGCCTATACAACGGCACTCAAATCATTAAAAATTTTGAAAACCAGGTGTTATTTTCTAATGAAAAATAATAATAAGAAGACCGCCTGCTCCGAAGTTCTTTTAGTATTGCATGCGGATATAGAAAATAAGAGCCCCGAGTGTTCTCGGAGGCTCTTATTTTCATGATACACCATTATGGATTTTAGTTGAAGGATTCCATTTGTCAGATAATGCTTATTTGATTGGATCAATAGGCTTTACAGTTTCATTAATATCCATAGCTACACGAAACCCACAGTTTCCCGTCGAGCTATCTGGTGTGTTCGAGCTTCTCGCAGCTAAGCGATAACGGTTGCAATAGGAACGGTGGCACAAATATGAGCCGCCTCTCATGGATCTTTTGCCAGTAGGCTCATTAAATATAGGATTTTCGGTCGCTGTTAGCTTATGATAATGGGGGCTAAACCAATCCGCACACCATTCCCATACGTTGCCTGACATATTATATAGGCCATAGCCATTAGGCTCGTACGCATCCACCGGAGCAGTACCAACATAACCGTCGCTTGCGTTGTTTTTGATCGGAAATTTCCCCTGCCATATGTTGCACATATGCTTTCCGTCTTGTTTCAGCAAATCTCCCCAAGGATAGGTTCTCCGCGAGAGTCCCCCTCTCGCTGCATATTCCCATTCTGCCTCTGAAAGCAGTCTAGTGCCAGACCATTGACAGAATGCCTCGGCATCACGCCAAGAAATATGTACGACCGGGTGATCCAATCGATCTTCCACATTGGAATCTACTCCTTCAGGCTTCGCCCAATAGGCTCCATCAACAACGAGCCACCAAGGAACCTCCTGCGGTACATCCTTAACCCGCTCCTTTGTTTCCTCGGAAGCTAGCAAATGGAATACAAACGACCAGCCAAAACTTTCTGCTTCTGTTACATAACCTGTCTCTTTTACAAATGCTCGAAACTGTTCATTGGTCACTGCATAAGGTGAAACTCGAAAAGGAGCTACTGTCACCTTGCGTATAGGRCCTTCTCCATCTGCAGGAAAGCCTTCCTTCGTATCCGTCCCCATATCAAACTCACCGCCAGGCAGTGTGACCCAATTGTTTATTACATGGTCTGTAGGAATTGAACTAGTGCTAATCGATTGTTGTGTCGAATGCTCCGCAATGCCAGACTGTATTTGCTCCCTGCTAGCAGCGCAACAAGATTTGATTTGTTCCATTCTCTCGTTCTCCTCTTGTGATAATATGTCTCTATCCATACAAGGCGATACCGACTAAGCCAGAAATAATTAAAATCGAAACGGGATGCTTGTGAAAAAAAAGAAAGGCAGATAAAGATCCTAAAAATATGAGAATTTGACTCCAAGTGTACCAGGACATCGAGGAAAGCATGCCATTAGTGTCTGCAAACATAATCGCGGTATAAATAATTAAACCGGTTATAATTGCCCGTAAGCCATAGAATGATGATTTCACCAAATCATTATCGCGGACTTTATAAAATATTTTACCTAAGACTAGGATGATAATCAATGACGGTAAAATGGTTCCGAGCATTGCAATTATTGCTCCAAGGATGCCCATCTTCTCGTAACCGATAAATACTGCTATGTTAGTAGCAATTGGCCCCGGAGACATGCCAGCAACCGCTATAATATCGGTAAAATGCTGAAGGTCCATCCATCCGTGTTGATTTACAACCTGTTCCTGAATTAACGGAATCATCGCATAGCCGCCTCCGAAAGAGACCAGCCCAATCATGAAAAAGGTAATAAACAAATCGATTAACATAGAAACACCCCATCATATCATGTAATCGTATATAGGCTCTTCTTTTTGAAGTATTGTTTTGCGTCCAAGCTTCGTCCTAACCGCTACAATCGTCATCCCGGAGATAGCTCCCCCTGCAATGAGAATGATCGGATGAATGTAGCTGTGGAAAAAATACATCAATACGACAGTCATGACGATCATCATTACAGATGCTTTATCTACAGCAGCTGTCTTGCCTGTCTTATAAGCAGCAAATACGATCAAAGCTACGATGGTCGCTCGAATGGAAATAAAAGCTGCCTCTACCTTTGGGTGCTCCTTCATTCCTAAGAAAAATATCGAATAGATAATAACAATACTGAAGGTTGGCAATAATATACCTATTGTTGCGACTATCGCACCCATAACCCCTGCAATTCGATACCCGATGAAAGTCGCTGAATTGATTGCAATTGCACCAGGCACTGATCCTGAAACAGCAAATACATCCGCAACGTCCTCAGACTGAAGCCATTTCCGCTTCTCTACAACTTCACGCTCTATAATAGGAATCATTGCATATCCCCCGCCGAATGTAACCGGTCCAATCTTGAGAAACATGACAAATAGTTGCCAAAGTGTATTCAATCGTTCAAAGCTCATGTTAKTCCCCCCTTACATATGTATCTCTATTATATCACCTTAATTCCAATTTGGAATAAAGAATTTAAGTTCAGTTTGAAAATTGTGTTATAGCGGAAATTTTAAAGCGTTTTTCATACGAAAGACATAAATTTATCTACCATTAAGCCGAGTGTTATACTTAGTTTATTCTATTTTGAATTAAACGATTGCAACACTTCACTATTAGTCTATCCAAGCCAATTATCGATCGACTGCCATATAGCGCACCTAACTAACTTGCGTTATAATAGACCCAGAGTAATTCCCATTACTTTAGTCGGAAAAAGAGGTTGATAGATGAGTATCCCATCCGTAAATAAAATACCATCGTCCAAAAAACAACTATATACAC
>NZ_JBFUHJ010000332.1:0-6095 GCF_056402455.1 Paenibacillus sp. P4_A7
CAGCAGGACAAGGTTTATAGGCGTAGCTGCCGGTCCTCTGATTACATCCTTACTATTAAAAAATGAGGCTCTACTGTTCTTTCTCTTTGCTGGTTCTGCTTTGCTTTGCAGTATAATTTCGCTGTTCGCCATTAAGCCAGACAAAAAATGAACAAAAAATAGGAACCCTCCTTGTTTTGAGAGTTCCCGGTTGTTATGAAGTATGTATCTATAATTCTAGACCTACTACTGATTAAGCTGTTGTAAATCGATTGTAACCTTGTCCACCATTTGAACGAATGAGGCCAGTTCCTGTGATCGTGCCGCTTGATTTCGTGCCTCAGCGGATGTTTGCTCGGATTCAGAACGCACCGCGGATAACCTTTTATCGATTTCCGCAAGCTTGGTTTGGATACCCTCGAGCGCATTACGTGATGAAGCAGCAAGTTTTCTTACTTCATTTGCTACAACCTCGAATCCTCGTCCATGTTCCCCAGCCCTTGCAGCTTCTATCGCAGCATTGAGTCCAAGCAAATGCGTTTGATCCGAAAAGCCGCGAATAAGTGTGCCCATTTCATTGATTCCGTCCAGCTCCTCGCGAAGCTCTTCTAATAATGTGTGAGTCTTATCCTGGGATTGTGAAGTCGAAATTGCTGTTGCTGCAATGGATTGTGCGCCTTCATCCAGCTCTATCATAAGCGAAGCCAGTTCTTGCACCGCATTCGTTACAGTAGACAGCATCTCTGTTTTCTTATCCGCAAACTCCTGAATTTTTATTTGTTCATATTGATGGTAAGCTTCCAATACATATTGTGAATCGAGATTGAACATCTTAGTCAAGGCATGAATTACTTCTCGCCATTGATCTGGTATCATTTGTTTTAACACAACCGTTGCTATATCCAAATAGGTCATATAGGATCCTAAATACCAATCCGTCGTTAAGCCAATTCTGGAATGTACAGCACCAATTTTTATACGATTCTCTATGTAGGCTTGATCGATTACGCCATCAGTGAGCGACATCCAATATACTCGCTGTGTCTCCTTGAGCCTTTCGATACTGCTTACTCTTGCTATAAGAGCAACCAATTCAGGCTGTGCGCCTACATTGTCATAAAATCGATCTACTACTTCATCCACCACTTTCAGGAAGATAGGTCTGTAATCAGCCAGACACTGTAAATCCTGATCCGAGATCCCAATATAGTCTAGCTGCTTCTTTCGTTCTGGAGTTACCTTAATCAATTAGTCCGACCCCTTTGATATGTGATGAAAATCACTATATCTATTATATCGGTTATTTCTCTTTTTTTAATATTGAATATGAACATTTTAAAAAAATTAATCGATTAATACATTGATATACGTAAAAAAGCCGCCAAACTTCAGTCCGTCGGCTTCTCTACGTATATCAGCTATTTGGCTTACTCATTAAGCATAAAATTAGCGATTCAGCAAGCTGCCCACATACCTCAGTAATTCATTCGCACATACCGGGCAATACCCATGCTCATCAATAAGTCGTTTTGTAACTTCATTAATTCGTTTCAGTTGACTCTCATCCGGTGTTTTTGTAGATGTTGTAATTTTCACGATATCCTTTAAATCAGTAAACAGCTTTTTCTCAACTGCTTCTCGCAGTCGTTCGTGACTAGTAAAATCAAATTTCTTTCCTTTACGTGAGTAAGATGATATACGGATGAGAATCTCTTCTCGAAAAGCTTTCTTTGCATTTTCCGAGACGCCAATCTGTTCTTCGATCGAACGCATCAGTCTTTCATCCGGATCCATCTCCTCGCCGGTCAACGGATCCTTGATTTTAGCCCAATTACAGTATGACTCAATGTTGTCTAAGTAATTTTCAAACAATGTTCGCGCAGACTCCTCGAAGGAATAAACAAATGCTTTCTGAATTTCCTTCTTCGCCAGTCCATCATACTCTTTCCGAGCAACTGAAATAAAATTGAGATGCCGCTCCCGCTCTTCCTTCGTAATAGACGGATGCTGATCGAGTCCATCCTTCAGAGCCCGAAGCACATCAAGTGCATTAATGCAGTGCATATCTTGTTTAATTAAAGCACTCGAAATACGGTTAATAACATAACGCGGATCGATACCGGTCATACCCTCTTCAATATATTCGTTCTGCATTTCTTTCAAATCGGCTTCCTTAAATCCTTCAACTTCCTCACCATCGTACATCCGCATTTTTTTCACTAAATCCATGCCCTGCTTCTTCGTTTCCTTCAATCTCGTGAGAATAGAGAAAATCGCCGCAGCTCGCAAGGCATGCGGTGCGATATGAATATGTCTCATATCACTTTGAGCGATCAGCTTTGTATATATTTTCTCCTCATCCGACACCCTCAGGTTATAAGGAATCGGCATGACGATCATCCGTGATTGCAGCGCTTCGTTTTTCTTGTTGCTAATRAAAGATTTGTACTCCGTTTCGTTCGTATGCGCGACGATAAGCTCATCAGCACTAATCAAGGCGAATCGACCTGCTTTGAAATTTCCCTCCTGCGTCAGCGAGAGTAAATTCCATAGAAATTTCTCGTCGCATTTCAACATCTCTTGGAATTCCATCAAGCCTCTATTCGCTTTGTTAAGTTCACCATCAAAACGATAAGCACGCGGATCTGACTCTGAGCCGAATTCCGTAATCGTTGAGAAGTCGATACTGCCGGTTAAGTCTGCAATATCTTGCGATTTCGGATCGGAAGGACTGAACGTACCAATACCAACGCGGTTATCCTCAGAAATGAACACACGCTCTACGAGCACGTCTTCAATAATACCGTTATATTCCGTTTGAAGCCTCATTTGGCAGGAAGGACATAAATTACCCTCAATTCTTACGTCAAGCTCCTTCTCGATTTCAGGGCGCAGCTCGTGCGGGATAAGATGCAGCGGGTCTTCATGCATAGGGCAGCCTTTAATCGCATATACGGCTCCCCGATCTGTTCTAGAGAACTTCTCCAGACCTTTTTTGAGCATCGTAACCAGTGTGGATTTACCCCCGCTCACCGGTCCCATCAACAATAAAATCCTTTTGCGAACATCAAGCCTACGAGCCGAGGAGTGAAAATATTCCTCAACCAGCTTCTCTACCGCATGATCCAATCCAAAAATTTCTTGTTCGAAAAATTTGTACTTCTTCTTTCCATTAACCTCTTCTACCCCATACGATTCAATCATCTCATAAACACGTGAATGCGCGGTCATAGCCGGTGACGGGTCCTGTCTCAACAATGCTACATAGTCCTTGATCGATCCTGTCCATGCAAGTTTCTCGCTCTCAGCCTGATAATCCGATATTCGTTTGAAAATATCCATACCGTGCCTCCTCCCATCGCTTCCGCATTCCACTAATCTAACTACGCCCGGGATTTGTATCTAGACGCTCTATCGAGTGGAGCTAACTTTTATTGAGGTATTACATTTCTATGCTTATTCGAGTAGGAAATTGACCACTATTTTAGTCCACTATCCATCAAATTACGACAAGCCGGTATAATCCTTTGTTATAATGGGGGAATAAGAGTCGTTGAGCAGTGCTTAGGGAGGAGTTGTAAACAATGGCTGTTGCAAGGGAAGAAGAGCTCTACGAGCCGATTAAGAAGCATTATGAGCAGTTGGGCTTCACTGTAAAGAGTGAAGTGCTCCACTGCGATCTGGTAGCGATACATCCCGAAAATTCGGATACGATTATCGTCGAAATGAAAAAAACGTTCAACCTCGCCTTGCTGCTGCAAGGGATTGAACGTTTGCGTTTGAATAATCAGGTAGTGCTTGCCGTAGAACGTAATCGAAAAAAAAGTGGCGCTCATAATCAACGATATGGTGATTTAACTGAGCTTTGCCGAATGCTTGGACTCGGTTTAATGACCGTTACCTTTTATAAAACAAAAAAACCTGTAATCGAAATGCTCTGCGAGCCCGGCGATCCGCCACAGCGTGGTGTTAGACGCAAGAAGCAAGCGCAGCTGCATATGGAGTTCAAGGAACGGAGCGGTGACTATAACGTAGGCGGAAGCACTCGCCGCAAACTTATGACCGCATACCGCGAGAAGGCGCTGAGGTGCGCCTACGCACTTCATATGTCAGGTCCGCTCGCTCCACGCCAGGTAGTGGCTATAACAGGTTATAGCCACAGTGGTCAAACGCTCCGCAACAATTATTATAATTGGTTTGACCGTATCGGACGAGGCAAATACATGCTCCGTCCGGAAGGTATTTTAGCATTAACCGAATATAACGATGTCATTGCTGATTGGGTTAGTACCGTTACAGGTATTAATGTTAACTCCGCACCGTAAATTCTTCTATGGCCTCAAATAAACGCGCAACCCCTTGTTCGGTTTTAGCACCTGTGTTATACGTGTAATTCAGACGAGCGGTGTTGCGCATCGGATTTTCCGCATAGAAGGAGCTTCCAGGAACAAATGCAACGCCTTTCTGAACGGCGCAGCGAAGCAGTGCCTCCGCATCCAAGCCTTCAGGCAGCTCAATCCAGAGGAACATGCCGCCTTTCGGTTTAATCCAAGATACATCTAGCCTCGCTTGCTGCTTCAGCAGCTTATCCATTTCAATCATCCGTTGTCCGTATGATTTTGAAATCACTTTAATATGCTCATCCAAATTAAATCCGCCGAGCAGTTGACTTAATATTTGTTGATCCATCGAGCTCGAGTGAAGGTCTGCTGCTTGCTTTGCCTTCGCTACCATTCTAATAACGCTGCTGTCACCGATAGCCCATCCAGTGCGCAGAGCTGGTGCTACTGTCTTGGAGAATGTACTTGTGTAAAGTACTGCACCCTTCTCAGCCTCGCCATTTAGCGCGAATAAAGAAGGAAACTGTTCATTATCATCGAATTTAATATCGCCATATGGATCATCTTCAATAATGGGTATTTCATTTTGCTTGCAAAGATCCAGCATCTTGCGACGTCGTTCTAAGCTCCACACTCTACCAGTTGGATTACCGAATGTTGGCACTGCATACATCAGCTTAGGTTTATGCTCACGTATGAGACGTTCTGCATCTTCTGGAATCATACCGTCTTCATCACTTTCAGCTGCTACAACCTTTAAACCGTGCAATGCGAATACCTGTAAACTTGCCAGATAGGTTGGCTTTTCCACCAATATCGTATCACCGGGCTCTGTTAACACCCCTACTAATAAATCAATGGCCTGCTGTGAACCGGTAGTCAATATCATCTGTTCCGGATTGACGAACATTTGCTTTACTGCCATCCGCTTGCATAACTGCTCGCGCAACGGCAAATATCCTTCAGTCAAACCATACTGCAAAGCGTTTGATCCTGCATCGAATACACGGTTAGCTGCTTCACGCATCGCTTGTACAGGAAAAAGCTCTTCTGCCGGAAGTCCTCCAGCGAACGAAATCATGTCTTTTCCTTGTGTTAGCTTCAAAATATCTCTGACAGCGGACGATTGCAATTGTGCTACTCTAGAAGAAAATCGATAATTCATAGTGTGTGCTCCTCCTCGTAGTTTAAACCACGTCATTTGTGTATATATCCTATGTTAACAATGTGTTCACAACTTTTAAAGTTTTCTTTTTTCTGAACCTTGGTTATAATAAAGACAGCTTATTGGAGGTGTCCAAAGGATGAACTTTATTATTGTAATGACCGTGTTTGTCTTGTTCATTGTGGCGATGCTAACCAGTTCGTATAATGACGACAAAACAAAAGGATTATAAGCTGCGTTTTAGAGCTTAGATTCAAACAAATGAAGCTTCCCGTAGAGCGCTTTGCTCATGACGGGAAGCTTCATTTCGTTAAAATAGCACTCAGAAACGCTGATTAGCGTTGCAGCTGTGCCATTTCCTCCATACATACAGAACATAATGAACGGTTTTTAAATTCCTTAACTTCAGTCATCGAACCGCAAAACACGCATTTTGGACGGTAACGCTCCAATATGATATGGTCACCTTGGACGAAAATTTCTACTGGATCGCCCTCGTTCATCAGATAACGTTTACGTAATGATTTTGGAAGTACAATACGACCAAGTTGGTCTACTTTTCTTACAACACCTGCTGGTTTCATCATCTTCACCTCTTCTGTGTCTAGTTT
>NZ_JBFUHJ010000333.1:0-6076 GCF_056402455.1 Paenibacillus sp. P4_A7
ATTTAAATGATTGCACAATAAAAAGGCCTGACAAGCTCCTTAAAAAGGAGAAGGCCTCACTATCTCCCCTACTACCAGCGCATGAATGGATTCAGGTTACAAGCTTTCGCAATTGAGAATTATTAGGTATAATAGAAGTGTGTTTACATCTATGTACAAACGGAGGAATTGGCTATGATTGGAGAACGTATTCAAATGCTGCGCAAGAGAAAAGGATTATCCCTAACTGAGCTTTCCCAAAGGGCGGGCGTTGCAAAGTCTTATCTTAGCTCAATAGAGCGTGGGCTGCAGCAAAATCCTTCGATCCAGTTTCTTGAAAAGGTCGGTGCAGTATTAAACGTAACTATTGAAGAATTTTTGAATACCGATCAATCTGACCAGAATCCTGAACATCTTGATCGTGAGTGGTCAGACCTAGTTAAGGAAGCTATGGCATCTGGTGTTAGTAAAGACCAGTTCAAAGAGTTTTTGGAATTTAATAAGTGGAAAAGTAAACGTGATTAGCTGGCTAATTTTTTACACAGCTTTATCCTGCATATCTGCCTTACTTTCTTCCTTAATACAAAGAAGTGCTTTGCGGATTTCTTCTGTATTAAAACCCATTTTGCGCGCGCTAAGTATTAATTCAACCCACTCCATATCCAAATCTTGAATGTTTTCTACTTGTCCAAGTGTCATATCACCTTGTCCCCCATTCATTTCGGGGCCGGTTGCACCACTGACTCCATGMGTTTAAGGTGCCCAGATAATAAACGCATTTCAACGTCTCCCATTCACTAACTATAAGTATTATATCCCCCTTCAGACGCATATGTTGTCACTTCATGTCCCAGAAATTTGAAAGATAATTGCAATTATTGTCGAATCGAGAATATAATCCAAAAAACTACATATATATTTTCTCACTAAAATGTCTAACAGTTTCTGCATCTTCTATTTGATCAAACTTTCTAGCAAAAAACTTATTTGATTTTTCAATAGACTCGATATCTTTAGAACCTAAGATTAGAGGGTGATTACTTGTTTTATAAGAGTCCCCCCATTTTATATAAGTAAGGTTGTCATTAGCGATCAGCTTTGCATACTCCGAGTTCATTAGCAAAGTTTGAAAAAACCATTCATCAGGGCATAAAGCATTTTCGAAATATTCGTAGTACCATTTATTATTATCTACAAACTCTACTATATGTCTCGCAACATCCAGTGGAATACAAAACCACGAAGAGCCATGATACAAGGAGTACCCTTTAGGAAGCTTATGGTCATTAGGGATTAAGTTAAAACCTTTCTTGTACATATACATCATAGTACTTCTGAAAATTCTTATTGGATGAAACTTTGTATACTGTCTTCTAGCTAATTTAAACCATTTAATATTTGAATGTGATGCAGAAATATCGCCAGCAATGACAGGAGTTGATGTCATATATATTTTAGCCCCATTTCCCCTAAAATGATCCTTAAGTCCGCTTTTCACAAGTAAGTCTTGACCACTTCTAAGGCATACATAATCGTACTTAATATTTGATGCTATAACAGCTCTGAGAAGCAAAATAGTCGCATCTACTTGGCTTATGTTTCCCCATCTAACTTCGCAACAGTCATCTAATACAGTAACGTGATCAGAATCAACAATTTCAGAAGCTATTTTTCTATGGTTTTTCTTATCAATGTGAACAAATACATCCGCTAAAGCGTTTGAAGTTAACTGATTAATAAATGTATTTACTTGTGAAGGGTTTTTGTGGATCTGTAAAATAAAAGCTGTTGGGAGGACAGCTTCCGTCATTCGTTTCACTCTCCAAGTGAAATTCTCTTTTTTAATACCAGAATAAACTAAACAACCTTAGTTTGCTTGAGTCCTTGACCAAGGTTGTTGAATATCTATTTGTATACTTAACAAGTTACGTATATGAATAGATCTTATAATAATATTTGCCCATACTGCTTAAATACAGCACCAACACCGATCTCTTTCCATACAGCAAAAGGTCTTACATAACTCCATTTAGCGCTTCCATCATTATAAGCTCCACCAAATGTAAAGTTAGGCTGTGTTACGCCCGAGGTTCCTGCTGCTGTACATTTGTAATAATATCCATTTGGTACTAGCGGCATGACTAAGCTATTTAAGCTGTACGCTGTATTAGCTTTCCAAGTAAAAATACCATTTGTATCATTTACTATTGCTCCGTCAGTGGCAGTAAATACTGGGGCGACACTAGCTGATTGTGCACCACCTACTGAGTTCTCAAATACATGTCCATTTGCATATACCCTATTTGCAACCAAATAAATAGTATTTGCTGCCCAAGCTGTTGTTTCTGCGTATCCTGCTGCAATACAAACCCACCCTATATACCCGCCTGCATTCGGATCCGAATTATTAAATAGTTGCCCCTTCCTAAAATACCCTGAAGTTGGGATTGTTGTGCCTTTTAGAGCGGGGTCAACGATACCATCAATAATGTTGTTCATCTGCAGCTCTTCATTTTTAAGACTTAAAGTTGTGTTATTTAGAATATTATTACGAACGATAACTTTAGAGTTATTGGAATAGTTTTCAATGGTAGCTCTTCTATTAGATGATGATATTGTGTTATGCTCAATTACAACCAAATTGCCTGCAAAGTTGGAGGCAATACTTATTATCGCTTTTGAATCAGTACCTGATGGATAATTAATACGATTACCTCTAAGGACCACATCATCTGTTGTACTGTTTATCTTATAAAGAATTCCATCTTTATGAGAAATATCACAGTTAGTCATTCTAAATGATTTTAGATTGCTAATCGTGAACAAGTTATAATTCGAATTTAATCCTGAGGTTAATGTAAATTTACAATTAGCAAATTCAACTTCATATCCTGCTTGGTTAAAATTGAATGCCTCTGTTAGATTTATAAATTTACAATTGTTAAATGTCCCGCCTAACGGCAGCCCTCCACTACCTACCTTAACGTTATTGAATAGACAGCTGTCCATTATCCAACCATCCTGCACGTGGGGAAGATTACTAATTAAACTCAATGCATCAGCACCCTGAAAGCTGCAACTCGAGAATGTTTGGGGAGCATCGCTTAATACCAAGCTGTTAGATGTGGATGTAAATGTTAATAGCTTCATATCATCATTATAAAAATGGCACCCATTGAATTGAATTGTATATGCTTTTGATTGTCTGACCGATACCAGGCAATTATTAAAGCTACAGTTCGTCAATATAATCTCTCTACTTAAAGCACCTGAAGAATCACCGATAGCAATATTGGGACAGCCGAAAAACTGATTATTGGATACTACTGCTTCTGCCCCAATAGCTACCAAACACTGATAAAACACATTGTTAGATAACAATACTTTGTCTGTAGGCCTGTTAATGGAAATGGATAAATATTTCCCTACTTTAGTAAACCTATTACCAGTTATATTCATATACTTTCCGTTAGTAATAATTAAGTCGTAACCATTATTATTGTGAAAGTTATTTCCGTCAATATAATAGTATTGATTAATGTCATATCCATCTTCAATGTCAATTCCACCTTGTGGATCAGTACCTTTAATATGATGTATTTCACAACCACTAATATAAATATGTTTCCCCTGCAGGCTCAGGCCCTGTCTACGGCAATCATGCAAATTACATTTTTCGAAATAAATGTTCCTTGGAATTTTAGTTGCTCTAACTGTTAATAAAGATCCTGTATCTGTAACCAAAGTTGATTGATGCAGTACTAGTCTTGCATAACTAGCGTTGATTGGAATTTCTACTTCATCAAAAAACTGTATGTCCTTATTTACTGTTAATAATGAATTATTGGCTCTGTAGAAAAAAATGTCGTAGTGTGTAGCAGTAATGTCAGAGCCTAGCGCACCATAGCCTGATCCATAAATACCAAATTGTCCGGCTTCTACAATACTGGCATTATTCATTAAGATTTTCACTCCAGATCGAATCCGATTCGCAGCAGTAATATCAGCACCTGATACAGAGTCAATACTACCTAATACAAATTGACTTCCAACTATGAATCCCGAACCATTAATACCTGTTCCAGAAAGCGAGGGAAAAGAATATGTCGAATTGCCTGCATCACCAGTACAGTTGTAGATTTCTAGATTATCAATGGAAACAAACATAGAATTCCCGAACACATTTACCCCTGTCCCGCCTTCATGTGTCCCTCTTGTTACAGTTGTCCAAGTTACTCCGCCATCCACTTTATTACCGCTTGTCGGAAAAATTGGTTCTAATGCTGATGAAATACCTGTCGTAATCGCACTGCATTGATAATAATACCTTGATGAATCAGCCACAGTGCTTGTTGGTATTACTTTATTGCCGACCATATAGGCTTGATTGGGTTTCCATTTCACTGCTCCACTATAATAATCATGCGTTTCTTTATCACCCCTGATAATCCCATTTGTTATTCTTGAATATTTCACGTCCAAAAACTTAATGATATTATACGATTCCAATCCATTTGTTCGAACTTGCATAGTAGAACCACATAGATCTAGTGTCATATAACTAAATGCTTTAACAGAGTTTCTTTCATCAATGAGATAAATTCCTTTCGGAAAACTGACTATAGAATAGCCTTGTCCGGAAGCCCAACTTATCGCATTATTAATGCCAAGTGTTGTATTAACGGCATCTGTACCATCGTTTTTCACATTCCAGCGTCCTAATTCTAATAAATAAGTCGACAATATCCTCACCACCATCTACCTTTTGTATATACTATGTTGAGCGAGGTAGAATGGAGTGGGGACTTGTATATATTTGTTTACGATGGACTGGTCTTCTTCTCTAACCGCTTTAAAGTTAACTTGAGGGCAAACGACCTTGCGATATTAAATAAATACTCAAATTCTTCAAGTTTTCTAAATATAATAAAAAATAAGACATTTGGTATGATTAGACACACAACACCACGTATGAGCAGGTCAAAAAATCCACTGCTTTGCAGAAAGCTACTGATCATATCACTGATGACAACAGCAGCTAACACAACAAACCCATACCGAAAATATCGTATAAAATAACTTTTTATAGGCTTTTGAAATACATCTTTAAATATGATGTAAGGGTCATACCAGAAATATATACATAATCTACTTATTACAGTTCCAAAAAACACTCCAGCAATTCCAATGGTTTGGGCTAAGACAATAGAGACGACAATATTAATACCAGCAGCATAAAGGGGGCGGTATTTTCCCTTTCGAAATAAACCTGTTGTCTCTCTATAAGTAGTAGAGGCATGTTGCATTCCGGAAGTATAAAAGTCTAATATGATTGCTAATACAATAATATTACTCATCAAATACGTTTCACCTAGCCAGAATGATATCACTGGATTTAACAAGCACCATAAGCAAACCGTACAAAATCCATATACCCAAAAATTTGAGAATTGAATAATTCGGAAAACGTAATATTTCTTTTCCACATTTTCTTTAACAACTAAATTTCCAACGCTGGCTGTAATGGAATAAAAAATGTAACTCAAAAGAGTATTTAGTGTAGCAATGATTAAGTAGTAGTTAGAGTAAATGCCCACCCAATAAATACCGATAAAAACTGATATAACAATGTTATCTGTGCCGTTAATTACAACACCACTTATTTTATATAACATGAGAGAATATAGGTTTTTAAAAAAGCTCTGTCGATCTTCTTTTGATAATTTCGAATTATTTTTTTCTTTGATATAAGGGTATAGCTGATTGGCTTTGTGAGAAATATAGATGTTTTTCATTATAGTGATTGCTATTTGAATGGATAGTACTACAATGAAGTTTTTTGTGCTTACTAATAATAGAATTTGAAAAATATTGGATATAAACGTAAATAGGGTATGTATTTTCGAGATAATATGATTTTGTTGATCTGCAACAATAATCGATTGTTTATATGCAAAATAGTAAGATGAAACCGAATTTAATAAGAATAATAGATATATTATATGGATGTAGGGAATATCTGTTTCACCGTTCATTAAATAGCTGAGAAACGGCAATAAGGTTAAACCAATTATTAAAATAATTAGTCCAATTAGTC
>NZ_JBFUHJ010000334.1:0-6075 GCF_056402455.1 Paenibacillus sp. P4_A7
ATGTATGTGGTCAGGAACGGCAGAGCAATATTATGAAATGTATCGTATTACGGCGAATGCTATCAAGCAATTAGACTCTAATCTAAAGGTAGGCGGTCAAGCGGCGACGATGATTAACATGCCTTTTACCAAGGGATTTATTGCTTATTGTAAAGAACATTCACTGCCTTTGGATTTTTTTACTTGGCATACTTATGCCAATGCACCAGAACAAATTTCGGCAAATGCTATTCAGGTAAGGGCATTGCTAGATGAAGCGGGATTTGAGAAGACAGAAAGTCATTTGAACGAATGGAATTATATGCAGGCTGATGAAGGTGCGGATGAAGAGCTTTGGAAGTTGTTATGGAAGCCAGGTGGTGAAAATTTCCGTAGAAATTTGTTCGAGAGACAGAAAAATGCAGAGGGTGCCTCATTTGTCGCTGCTGTACTTGCTGATCTTCAAGATCAAGCGGTTGACGAAGCTAACTACTATGATGGGCAGCCGCATGAGCTGTTTAGCGGATTGTTCGACAGCTATGGAATACCGCAGAAAACGTATCGCGTGTTCGAAAGGTTCCAGCAAATGTGTTTGTATGAGGAGCGCCTAAAGATCAAGATAGAACCCCATGCATTTGGGCTGTATGGCTTCTGTGTTACGAATAATAAGGGTGAGCTTGCTTTATGGATTAGCAATTTCAGTGGAGAAAGCCGAAATTATAGGATTGCATTTGAAGGAAGTTTAGATCGGAGCTTATCCAGTGGCCAATGGTCCATGCAAGGCCATACTCGAGATTTTCATGATGTAGAGCATTTAAATGTTACTCCCGATTGCAGACAAATGAACATTCACATTCCGAGACACTCTGTTCTAGTGTTAAGGACGACCTGGTATTTTACGAAATAACGAAGGGGCGTGTTGTCCCCAATTTCCTAAATAATATAGTGAATTTACTAAATCGTAAAGGCAGGGCCTTAACATATGAGAGTGATCATTGGTGGAATTTCACAGGAGAGCAATACATTTAGTCCTTCTTTAAGCACTATGGAGGATTTTAGAAATCATGTTTTCGTAGAGGGCAAAGAGATTGAAACAATGATTATCGCGAATGAAATCAATGGATTCTATCAAGCCGCAAGTGAGGAACAGATCCAGTGTATTCCAACTGTATTTGGTCAGGCAGTTTCATCCGGTGTGTTTAGTAAGGAGGCATTTGAAGAACTAAAGCAGCTTATTACTGATCATTTTCAGAGAGCTGCTGATTATGATGGAGTGTTTTTTGCCTTTCATGGTGCGATGGTAGCTGAGGGCTGCGATGATGTTGAAGGAGAACTCATTCAGGTTATTAGAAATGTAATAGGAAATGAAATTCCTTTCGTTATTTCACTAGATTCGCATGCGAATGTTACCAATAGGATGGTTGAGCAAGTTAACGGTATCGTCGGATATCAAACCTTTCCCCATATTGATTTTGTAAGTACGGGGTACAGAGCGGGCAAGCTCCTACATTCTATATTACAAAAAGAATTACAGACTAGACTCGCGATGGTGAAAATCCCAATGATTGTTCCTGCAGAGAACGGCCAGACGATGCGTGGTCCGTTGGCTGAATTATGGAAAGAAGCATTTAAAGGAGAACAAGTCGGTGATTCCATTATCACGTCTCTCTTTCCTGTTCAGCCGTGGCTAGATATCGAGGAGTTAGGCTTCTCAGTTGTAGTTGTAAGTAACAATAAACAAAAAGCACAGCAAGAAGCTGAACGATTAGCAAAGCTAGCCTGGAATATACGTGAAGATTTTGATGTGCAGCTATATTCAGTAGCTGAAATAGTTGAGAAGGTCTTGTCGAGAACGGTTGAAGGACCTATCGTGATTTCTGACTCGGCAGACAGCCCGGGAGCAGGATCTACGGGAGATAGTAATGCTGTGCTTAAGCAATTGCTGGATTTAGGTGTGGAGACACGCCTTTCCTGTATTATGACTATGGTTGATCCGGCTGCCGTTGCTCAGGCGATCAATGAAGGTGTCGGGAAACAGGTAGAGTTAAAAGTAGGCTATACGATTCATGTAAATGGTGGTCAGCCTCTATTGGTAAGTGGAATTGTTAAAAGAATAGGTGATGGTAAATTTCTATTCAATGAGGGTTATGCCAAAAATACGGAAGGCAACATGGGTAGATGTGTTGTCCTGCAAATTGGCAAGATTGCCGTGCTTCTCTCTGAGAAGCCGACGTTCACCGGAGACCCGATTATGTACCGAACGATGGGACTTGAACCTTTGGAACAGGATTCGGTGCTTGTAAAATCGGCTAATCAATTCCGAGCGCAATATGAGAAGCTCTCCGAGCAGATTTATATTCTGGATACGCCAGGTAGTAGTACTGCTCAATTATTATCACTTCCTTTTACGAATATAAAAATGCCTTTCTATCCGTTCGACAATCAATTTGAATGGCAATATTCTAACACAAACGAACAGACAAAGGTGGAGAATTAGATGAGCAAAGCTAAAGAAATGGAAAGTCAAAAGGTTCGTAAAATCAGTTTTGAGGGTGACGCCCTCCGAATGTCGATGGACTGGACGGTTGAGGATTTAGATAAGGTGCAGGTCCTTGTTGAGAGTACACATGGGTCAAGTCATCCGAGTTCTTATCACCTCGGTGAGTTAGTAGGCGAGATGGAGAAGGGGGTATTCCAAAAGGGTGGTAAGCCTGCGATTTATACAACAACAGATATTTGTGATGGTGTAGCACAGGCTCATAACGGCATGCATTATTCTCTATTGTCTCGAGATATGATTACGTCCATGGTAGAAATACATGCAATGGCGACACCTTTCGATGCTATGGTACTAACCTCTGCAGGTGATAAGGCAGTGCCAGCTCATCTTATGGTGATTGCTAGATTGAATATTCCAGCGATACATGTTCCCGGTGGAGCAATGGGAGCAGGGCCTTGCATGCGTTCTAATGAAGAGCTGTGGCATATGAGTGTAGAAGTCGATCAGAATAAGATGACCAAGGAGGAATTTCTAGCTTTTCAACGTGCGTGCTGTCCAACGTGTGGAGCTTGTCAGTATATGGGAACAGCGGCCACCATGCAGGTTATGTCTGAAGCGTTAGGCTTGGCGCTCCCTTGGTCGGCGCTTATTCCGGCAACGAATGCGGAGATTAAACGTGCAGCTAGAGCAGCGGGTCAACAGGTTATGAATCTTGTTCAAGCGGGTATTACTCCTTCTCAAATTTTGACCCGTGAGGCATTCGAAAATGCCATCATGATCCATTCCGCTATTGGCGGCTCTTTAAATGCTGTTATGCATTTAATCGCTATTGCTAGAGAGATTGGTATTGATATAGATGCTGAGACGTTCGATCGCATTCATCGAAGCATTCCCGTTCTTGTGGATACGAAGACCGCTGGACAGTACCCTACAGAGCTGTTCTGGTATGCTGGCGGCGTTCCGCTTGTTATGCAAGAGCTTAAAGATTATTTGCATCTCGATTGTTTGACAGTAACGGGGCAAACCGTTCGTGAAAATTTAGAAGATTTCAGTAAAAATGAAATGCCAAAGTTCGCTGAAATGTTCCTGGGCAATTATAAGTTGAATCGCCGTAATGTCATTTATCCTATTCAGAAACCTTTAAAATCAGAGGGCTCGCTTGCTGTACTCAAAGGAAATCTAGCTCCAAACGGTTGTACGATCAAAAAATCCGCAGTCGTTGAAGAGATGCAAGTTCATAAAGGRCCTGTTAAAGTGTTCGACACAGAGAGATCTGCTGTAGAAGCGTTGATGGCTAAGGAAATTACTCCTGGTGATATCGTCATTATTCGTTACCAGGGGCCTAAAGCGGTGGGGATGCCGGAGATGTTCTTTATGTCTGAGCTGATCGCTTCTGATCCAAAGTTATCTCGTACTACTTCACTAGTTACTGACGGCAGGTTCTCCGGAGCAACTCGTGGACCATGTGTTGGTTACATGGGTCCTGAAGCATTAGATGGAGGTCCAATTGCTGTTGTTGCCAATGGTGATATAGTTTTAATCGATATACCGAATAGAGCAATTGATATTATAGGTACGGAAGGTCAAGAGCGAAGCAAGGAAGAGATAGATGAGATTATACGTCAGCGCTTCGAGGGATGGAGTCCACCTAAGTTTAATCATAAAGGGGCATTATTGCAGTACACAAGAATGGCACGTCCCGCGCTGGAAGGCGGATCATGTTCTTAATTCGGAGGAACGTATATGAGATTGAGAGGGAAAACAGCAATTATTACAGGCTCGGCCCGCTCCATTGGAGCCACTATTGCGAGACGATATGCAGCAGAAGGGGCCAACGTCGTTATCAATGATAGAGCTCATGCCGAGAGGGCCCATAAACTCGTGGATGAAATCAAAGAGCTAGGGGGCGAAGCCTTCTTTTATCAGGCTGATGTGTCTAAGGAAGCCGAAGTAAAAGATATGGTTGAAGAAACCATTCAGCGCTATGGCAAAGTAGATATTCTAGTGAATAATGCAGCGATTGAACCTCGCAAAACATGGTATGAAATAACAGAAGAGGAATGGGACACTATTATGGGTGTTAACATTAAGTCGCAGTTTTTATGTGCGAAGGCTGTTTTCCCATCGATGAAGAGTCAGAATTATGGGAAAATCATTAATGTATCCTCTGTTACCTATTTCACAGGACAAACCAATTTTTTGCACTACGTGACATCCAAAGGTGCCATAATTGGCTTTACCCGGGCACTTGCTCGAGAAGTGGGTGAACATCATATCAACGTAAATTGCATTACGCCAGGTGCGGTGTCAACTGAGACGGAGCTTGAGAAGGTTGGTGCGGAAGGGCTTATCGGCGTTGAGGAATACCTAGCAGAGAGACAAAGCTTTTCCCGTCGTATGAATGGTGACGACATTGAAGGGACATTCGTTTTTCTGGCATCAAAAGACAGCGATTTCATTACAGGACAGACAATCAATGTTGACGGCGGTTGGATCATGCATTAATTGTGTGTTTTATCGGCTAGGTCTAAAGTCCAATCCTGATATTAATGAAGTTTCATTGATAGGAGCAAACCCTAGGCAAGCTCCTATCAAGTTTTAATTGAAGGTTTTGGTACTACTTAAGTCTCCTTAAATACAGGGAGATTTTTTTGTTCTCCACAGTTATAGTACGACGGATGATCGAGAAATCAGTATTACTTGCATTACCAGATAGCTTGGAGAATTGAACGACAAGTTGGTGTTAAGTGGAAACAGGTAGGAAATGAAATAGTTGATGAAGTCGAGTTGAAGTCAAATAAATTTAATCTACCGACGGAAAAAGGGGAGTATATCTACTCCATTAATGCCAGCTGGGGAAAGAACAGTAGTGGTCTGTATGCTTTTAAAGTGAGTATCGAATAAAACGATATGATCACGTCCTTGATGTGGGGATAAGTGTAGTTTTAAGGAGGGGTTTATTGTAAAATTATCTTGGAATATTTCAGTTTAAAATAAAAAATACCATCTATCATTCCGCATCCCCATTCTATTTTCCAATGGTGGAAAAAATACGGGATTATGAAATTTGGAAAGAATACATCGAATTCATGAAAAACCTTATTGAAAAGGGACTTTCTACTGGTAAATATGCTGTTAATGAATATGTAGATTTTTATGTAAAGTCTAGTGAAGACAGTATGGATAAAGAAGATTTTAAAATATGTGCTCAAACCAATTTCAAAGTAAGTGAGTGAAATAGTATTAGCGGGGGCCATCCAATGAAAATTGCGATTATAGGTGATTATAATATAGAATATCCATCACATAGAGCTACTAATGATGCTCTCGTGCATTCTTCTCAGAAATTAGGGATTCATATAGAGTACGAATGGATTCCTACAGCATCAATAATCGAAGAATTGGGTAAAATCATTAATACTTTCAATGGGTTTTGGATCGCTCCTGGTAGTCCCGAATCCGTAGAAGGCGTATTATGCATTATTAAATATGCTCGTGAGAATGACGTTCCGTTATTAGGTACATGCGGTGGTTTTCAAAACATGATCATTGAGTATGCTAGGAACAAACTATTGATCTATGAAGCGGAGCATGAG
>NZ_JBFUHJ010000335.1:0-6062 GCF_056402455.1 Paenibacillus sp. P4_A7
GAAGCTGATCAAGCAATATGAAAATTTAAATCGAATGCCTACAGCGTTGTATCAGAAGCAGATCCTTTTCCGCAGTGATTCGATGGAAGGAACGCATAACAGCACACCTTTACGAATTGTTGGCGTTTTGAAAAAGCCGGATGGTATGAGTGAAAATAATGTAATGTACGACAAGAAAGCGTATGTTTCCATGGAGACGGCACAACAACTTAATAAGGAGTTAAAGCTCGGCAATGAAAATAAGAGTACATATAATTCAGTAGTTGTTAAGGTGGATAGTCAGGCAAATATTGTACAGGTCGAGAAACAAATACAAAAGCTGTTTTTGACTACACAAACGAACTTGTACCAGAAGGAAAGCTTGGCCAAGCAATTTAAAATCATTAAGGCAGCAGCAATAGGGGTTGGTGTGTTTATTCTCATTATCGCTTCGATTTCAATTGTCGTTGCAATGACGATGTCTACCTATCAGCGTAGAAGGCAAATCGGGATTATGAAGGTTCTTGGAGCTAACCTAGGTCAGATTCGCAATATGTTTATTGTAGAAGCTGCTTTACTAGGCTTTCTAGGCGGACTGCTTGGTGTGCTGTTTTCCTACTGGATTGTTTGGGGTATCAACGGATTGATACTTGCGCTTTCCGGTGAACAGGACGCATTAAATATTTCTATACCATTAATTGCGATTCCGGTTGGGATGTTGTTCGCACTAGCAACTGGTGTGTTATCCGGTATATATCCGGCAATTAGTGCATCCAGAACAGACGCTTTAACCGCGATAAGACGAGATTAGAAATGGGTAGCAGAAGGAGCATATAACGATGAAGAAAAAAATAAAGATTGGCATTATTGGACTTATACTAATCGTAATCAGCTTTGGGTTGTACAAGCTAAGCAATCCCACACAACCGATGGAGCTCACAACTGAATCGCAAGATATTACATTCCAAGTGACGAAAGATTCACTCGTAAACACAGTGGAAGTTAAAGGGAAATCTTTATATGAGCATGAGACGCTTGTGTACGCACCTTTTGGCTCAGAGGTTACGAAGTGGTCCGTTGAGGACGGCGCTCAAGTGAAAAAGGGTGATGTATTATTTCAGCTTGATCAAACAGCGGGGCAAAATGAAATTTTGCAGATGGAAGCCTCTTTACGCAAAGCTAAGCTAGAATCGGAGCTAAATGAATATTTAAGCGAGCAGGAGGATCAATCATCACCACTTGAATGGACGGAGGAGGCTCGTAAGAAGCAGCTAGTCGAACGAGAGATCGCTCGCTTATCCCAAGAGCTTAATGATGTTACAACTGGAATTCAAACGAAGGATTTGCAAAAGAAGAAGAAGGAACTGACGGAATCGCAATTCCGCTCACCTGCTACTGGAATTTTCTTGTTTGATCAACCGAATAAACGCCCGCAGGCATTAGCGGATAACGAATATATCGGGAAGGTCGTTGATTTGAATAAGCTTCAATTCATTGCATTAGTTGGAGAACAGGATGTATTTCGTATAAAGGCTGGAATGGCTGTCCAAGTGAAAATGAACGCGATGAAGGACGTAAAGCTGTCAGGAAAAGTGCTGAAAGTATCTAAGTTTGCCAAAACAGGAACGGATCAGAACAATTTAGATCAAGCTGCACAGTTTGAGGTTGTTATTACGCTTGAGCCGAATGAATATTTAATTGCCGGCTTAACCTTAAATGGGGCAATCGAAATTGAACGAAAAGATAGTGCGACTGTTGTTCCGTCAATTGCTATTATGCGTGAAGAGGACAAGCATTTTGTCATGCTGGACACTGGCAACGGACAATACGAGCGCAAGGAAATAAAAATCGGATTAGAGACAGCAGAACAGACGGAAGTGCTTGAAGGAATTAAGGAAGGCGATCAGGTTGTTCTCCGTTAATTAATTATGTACAACATGTGAAATGTCGAATCACTCCGCATCCATCGTCTTGACAACTGAATGCTTGAAATGTAAAAGTAGAGTATAGCGCATTTGCAGCATGAGAGGAGAGAAGCAAGCTAATGGAAATGGATAAGTTAATCGCGAGAATTAACGAGCTTTCTCGTATAAATAAAACAACAGGTCTGTCTGAGGCGGAAACAAAGGAACGCGCGGAATTGAGACGCCAATATTTGGAGATTTTCAAGGGCAATTTTCGTCAACAATTAGATACAATTACGATTGTTGAGAATGAAGATGAGGTCAAACATTAATCTAAGTTAGTGGTACTCATGTCGAATCCAAGAAAGAATGTCTAAATGAAATATAATCTGTTAGGTAAAAGCGGACTAGCTGTTTCTGAGTTGTGTCTTGGCACGATGACTTTCGGGAATACAACGAGTGAGGAAGTTTCCATCGACATGATCGATCGTTTTATTGATCATGGCGGGAACTTCCTCGATACAGCTGACGTATATGTAAGCGGACGCTCTGAGGAAATAGTCGGCAAAGCCATTAAGAACAAACGCTCCGACATTGTTCTAGCTACGAAAGTGAGAATGACGACTTCAAGTAACAAAATGGAGTCGGTTTATCACGGAAGCACATTATGGACGGTGTAGAAGCTAGTTTAAAGCGTCTTCAAACGGATTATATTGATTTGTATCAAGTACATGTGTGGGATCATGCAACGCCGATTGAGGAGACTCTGCGGACGCTTGATGATATAGTAAGATCGGGCAAGGTCAGATATATCGGCTGCTCGAATTTTTTTGCGTGGCAGCTCATGAAATCTAGTAAGGATTACCAGGCTCAACTTGGCAAGACGAGATGATTGCTGACGGAGCGGTTCATGCATCGCGAAAATAATAGGAGGTTGTAAATTGTCACGTTCTTGGGAGCGCAAAGTGCGCAAAAATATGAAAACTGTAAATAAGAATCGTAAAAAGCAAGGAAATGATCAAATCATTCTAAACGGTGAGCAATCACAAAAAATTGTTGGTCGTAATTACATAGCGCCAATATTGCTTATTTTATTTATTGGCATGTACGTCTTTATAATATCAGGTGATGAAGCATTTGAAATGACGACAATGTTTTGGGTAACAGTAGGCTGTTATATTTTTCTAGCCGCTTTATTCTTCTTGCGTAAGCCGTATATAACGATTGGCAAGGACTTCTTGCAAACTCGCCGCATGACGGGTGACAAACGATTATCTGTTGAAGCGATCAAAGGGTTTAGCGTTCAGAAGGGCTATGTAATCGTTGAACAGCATAAAGGATCAAACTGGGTGTTCTCAAGAGCTATGAATCGTTACCCGACCGATCTAATTGCTGAGAAGTTGAAGAGCTTTGCGCAAACCCATGGAATTTCCTATCAAGAAAAATAAACCAGTAGGAGAGTTTGGACAACTATGGCTAAACAAGCTGTATTATTTGATTTAGATGACACACTGTTATGGGATGACCGCAGTGTAAAGGAAGCTTTTCAAGCAACATGTCAAGCAGGTTCAGATGCATCTGGCGTTGATCCGAACGCTTTGGAAGAGGCGGTTCGTCGTGAAGCAAGAGCATTATACGAATCCTATGAGACCTTTCCTTTTACGAAGATGATCGGTATTAATCCCTTCGAAGGGATGTGGGCGCCGTTTCTCGAGGGCGAGCAACCCGAGTTCCGCAAGCTGGAGAGCTTGGCTCCAGGCTACCGTAAAGCTGCTTGGACGCAAGGTTTGCTGGCTTTAGGGGTAGACAACGAGCAGCTTGGTGCAGAACTCGCTGAGCGTTTTCCTGCAGAACGCCGTGYGCGTCCGATCGTCTATGAAGAAACATTCCGTGTGCTTGATGCTTTGAAGGGTAAATACAAGCTTCTGCTGCTAACAAATGGTTCACCGGACTTGCAGAGAGAGAAGCTTGCAGGTGTACCGCAAATTATTCCTTATTTCGATCATATTATTATCTCGGGTGAGTTTGGAGAAGGTAAGCCTGCCGCTTCAATTTTCAAGCATGCACTTGAACGTCTCGGTATCGAGCCTGATCACGGCATCATGGTCGGAGATAAGCTGACCACTGATATTTTGGGTGCGAACACAATTGGCATGACATCCGTATGGATCAATCGTCATGGAGCTGTTCGTAATGACGAGATCGTGCCTTCCCATGAAATTGAAAATCTAGAAGAGCTATTGCCGCTTCTTGATTTGCAGCAATAGAAAAAAAGCCCCTCGCTTTCAGCTTTTGCTGAGACCGAGGGGCTTGCATTGTTTTAATGTCTAACTAGGCTTTGTTGCCTGCAAAGGCATCATCTGCAAACGGGTGAGCAATCCAGCCTTCTGTTTCAATGAACAATCGAACGGCAACAATTTGACGGTTATCCATAAGAGTGAAGAAGTGCGGTTTGTATTCCGGTACGGAAATGACATCACCGGCTTCAAGCTCAACGTCAAAATATCCAACATCGTCAGTTCCTTTAATGATGAATATTCCTTTGCCAGCAGTGATAGCGCGAACTTCATCTTCGGTATGTGTATGAACGTTTTCGAATTTTTTGAGAAGTTCGTCGAGATTAGGAGTAGCATCGGACAAAGCGATAATATCCCAAGTCTGATAACCGCGGCGTGCTGCAAGCTCTCGAATTTCTTCGTCGTAAGTAGACAGAATTTCTGCTTTATCTTCATCCGTAAGGATGAATTTTTGTTGCAGATTTTCTGCAAGCTTGCTTGGAGCCCAATGCTCATAAAGCACTTCTTGTTTTTCTAGAAATGCACGGACATTTTCCTCGCCTGTAATTCTTTCCTCTGTGTTGCGGATTTTTATTTCAGCCATGCTCTTTCCCTCTTTTCCTATGGAAATTAAATGATATAATGATTATAAAACAAAAATATGGTATTGTCGATGAAATTACCTGTTCACACAGCTGGGATTCTGATAAACTATTGGTTAATGATTTTTGGGAAGGATGAAGAATTTTGTCGAAACCAACCATACAACAAATGCTTGAAAAGYGCATCCTCATTTTGGACGGCGCGATGGGCACTATGATACAGCAAGCGGATTTAAATGAGGATGATTTTGGTGGAGCAGAGCTGGATGGATGTAACGAAATGCTGGTGCTTACACGTCCAGATGTTATTCAGTCTATTCATGAGCAATATTTAGAAGCAGGCGCGGATATTTTGGAGACAAATACCTTCGGTGCTACTAGTGTTGTTCTCGCAGACTACGATATACCGGAAAAAGCAAGAGAAATCAATTTGGCAGCAGCCAAGCTGGCGCGTAATGCATGTGATAAATTTAGTACACCCGATAAGCCGCGTTATGTTGCTGGTGCGCTTGGTCCCACAACAAAGACATTGTCTGTTACTGGTGGCGTAACGTTCGATGAGCTCGTAGAGAGCTATTACGAACAAGCGCTTGCACTGATTGAAGGTGACGTAGACGCCCTATTGCTGGAAACGTCCCAGGATACATTGAACGTTAAAGCAGGAAGCATTGGGATTCGTAATGCATTCGACAAGCTTGGCCGTGAACTTCCGATTATGATCTCTGGAACGATAGAGCCTATGGGGACAACACTAGCAGGGCAAACCATAGAATCGTTTTACATTTCACTTGAGCATTTGAAGCCGATTTCAATTGGGCTGAACTGTGCAACTGGCCCGGAGTTTATGCGTGATCATTTACGTACTTTGAGTGAAATCGCTAAGGCCGGAGTTAGCTGTTACCCAAATGCAGGACTGCCGGATGAGAATGGACATTACCATGAATCTCCGCAATCGCTTGCTAAGAAAATGTCAGCTTTCGCAGAACAGGGTTGGCTGAACATTGCTGGCGGCTGTTGTGGCACGACTCCAGAACACATTCGTGTTATGGCTGAGACGATGGCACAATATTCACCGCGTACGAAAATGGGCGAGCATGTGAATGCGGTTTCTGGAATAGAAACTGTGTATATTGAGCCTGAGAATCGTCCAATCATGATTGGGGAACGTACGAACATTTCTGGTTCACGTAAGTTCAAGCGATTGCTCAAAGAGGAAAAGTTCGACGAAGCGTCGGAAATTGCAAGAGCGCAAGTTAAGGGCGGTGCTCATGTTATTGATATTAACTTGCAGGATACAGATA
>NZ_JBFUHJ010000336.1:0-6032 GCF_056402455.1 Paenibacillus sp. P4_A7
GGGCAATATACTGCACGTTGGGCAATATACTGCACGTTATATAGAATTTATAAGTTTAACACTTATAAATTACTATATAACCACCGCGAAACGAGCCTATGCCGCAAGGACGGCGACAGCCGTTTACGCTTGCTAATTAATACTTAAAATTATTTTGGGAGGTTTACCAATAATGGCTAAAGAAATTAAATTTAGTGAAGATGCTCGTCGCGCAATGCTGCGCGGAGTTGATGCTCTTGCAAATGCGGTTAAAGTAACATTGGGTCCTAAAGGCCGTAACGTTGTTTTGGAGAAAAAATTTGGTAGCCCGCTAATCACGAATGATGGTGTATCCATTGCGAAGGAAATCGAGCTTGAGGATGCTTTCGAAAACATGGGCGCTCAGCTTGTTAAAGAAGTAGCAACAAAAACAAACGACGTAGCAGGCGATGGTACAACTACAGCTACTGTTCTTGCACAAGCGATGATTCGCGAAGGCTTGAAAAACGTAACTGCAGGCGCTAACCCAATGGTTATCCGCAAAGGTATCGAAAAAGCGGTTAAAGCTGCTGTTGAAGAGCTTAAAGCTATTTCGAGACCAATCGAAGGCAAAGAATCGATCGCACAGGTTGCATCGATCTCATCCGCTGACGATGAAGTAGGCCAACTGATTGCAGAAGCTATGGAAAAAGTCGGCAACGACGGCGTTATCACAGTTGAAGAGTCGAGAGGCTTTATTACTGAGCTTGAAGTAGTTGAAGGTATGCAATTCGACCGCGGCTACCTATCCCCATATATGATCACTGATACAGAAAAAATGGAAGCAGTGCTTGACACTCCTTACATCCTTATCACTGACAAAAAAATTACGAACATTCAAGAGATCCTTCCGGTTCTTGAGAAAGTCGTACAATCCGGCAAACAGCTTCTAATCATTGCTGAAGACGTTGAAGGTGAAGCGCAAGCTACATTGATCGTTAACAAATTGCGCGGCACATTCACTTGCGTAGCTGTTAAAGCTCCAGGCTTTGGCGACCGTCGTAAAGCAATGCTGCAAGATATCGCTGCTTTGACTGGCGGCCAAGTGATTACAGAAGAGCTAGGACTAGACTTGAAATCAACTACGGTTGAACAGCTAGGTTCTGCTCGCCAAGTACGCGTTACAAAAGAAAACACGATCATCGTTGACGGCGCTGGAAACTCTGCTGATATCGTTGCTCGCGTTAACCAAATCCGCGCTCAACTGGAAGATACAACTTCTGACTTCGACCGTGAAAAATTGCAAGAGCGTCTTGCTAAATTGTCCGGCGGCGTTGCTGTAATCAAAGTCGGTGCAGCTACTGAAACAGAATTGAAAGAGCGCAAGCTTCGCATCGAAGATGCTTTGAACTCAACTCGCGCAGCGGTTGAAGAAGGTATCGTATCCGGTGGTGGTACAGCTCTTATTAACGTATACAATGCAGTTGCAGCTGTTAAAGCAGATGGCGACGAGCAAACAGGTGTTAACATCGTACTTCGCTCCCTAGAAGAGCCTCTTCGTACGATTGCAGCGAACGCAGGCCAAGAAGGCTCCGTAATCGTTGAGCGTCTGAAAAACGAAAAAGTAGGCATTGGTTACAACGCTGCTACTGGTACATGGGTGAACATGTTCGAAGCAGGTATCGTTGACCCTGCTAAAGTTACGCGTTCTGCACTTCAAAATGCAGCTTCCGTAGCGGCTATGTTCCTGACTACTGAAGCAGTAATTGCTGACAAGCCTGAGCCTAAGGGCGCTGGYGGCGCTGGCATGCCTGATATGGGCGGTATGGGTGGAATGGGCGGCATGATGTAATCGAGTCAGTATCGAAGCAATTCGATGATGAGCGACCGCGATTTAGCGGTAGACTCGATTGCCGATGGAGCGAAGAGCGCTCCATGCGTTAACTAACCTGGAATCCCTTGTGTAGCAAGGGAGCTCAAGTTAGAAAAAATCATTTGACCACATGTTAACCACATGGAATATAAAAATGCTTCTCACGAGTTCAAATCGAACTTGGTGAGAAGCATTTTTTTTATGCATTTCGTAGTTCATCCAATAACTGGTTAAGCATCTTATCAAAAGTGAAAATTGTATGTCCACCGATCTTCGAATAGGCGAAGAGCAGGGAGTCAACAAAATCGATATTGATTTCACTGTAGACCTTTAGAGCCTCAACTATGATACTTCGGTCATGCGTGGCGATGTTACTGTAAGCAAGTAAGCAAATAAGCAAGCAAGTAAGTTCCGTAGTGAATCATTGATAAGTGGTCGATCAACCTTATAAACTTTTTCCAGTACATAAACAACTTCGGTAATGACTTCGTTTGGGATAAAGATAAGATGGTTTTCAATCTGGTCTCTGGATTGATCAATAAACTAAGCCGCATCTTGAAGCAAGTAACGCAGGATTATATTTGCATCAACGATGTTCATGCTTCTCTTGCACACCCTTTGCCCAAGCGTCTTGTTCATATTCGATTAAATCTATAATGGCGAATTTTTTTAAGGCGCCTCGCGCTGTAAGATTAGAAGGTCTTGGTGTGTTGAGTGGGGAGGGTTCTCCAATGGGTAAAATGAATAATTCAACATCCTGATTCCGCAGGCTCTCTGGAAGATCGACAATATGCTTGAGAACATCACTGTTTGTTACCTTTCTGACGAAGTTCATGTTAATCACCTTCCTTTGTTTAAGCATATCTGATTTTGCATGGACTAACAATTACCAATCTTACAATCGCATCCAGCAACACTATAGGTTTTTCATTAGTTCGCTAAACTTTTTGGTAGCTTCATTTTTGGAGGATTTTGTGACATGGAGATATACAGTGCGTATTTTCTCATCGCTACTGTGTCCAAGTTGTTCAATGATTTGGAATATATCGGCTCCAGCTTCCGCAAGCAGCGATACATGCGTGTGCGCAATTTGAAGCTTACATAAGGACGTAATCCGAGATTATATCCAGAATCAAGAAGAGGCGGATATCATCGAAGATAAGGCAAGTCAGCAAGCCCTTTCAGGGGGAGCCAAGGAAAAATGGCTGGCGAAATTACGCCTTCAGGCGTTGCCAGTATCCTGCCCCATATAGGGGCGAAATCAAGCCCCCATTGAACGGGCGGTACTGTGTCTATCTTTTCATGAATCATTCTGCCTAAAAAATCGAATAAAAAAACAAATGAAATGTAAACGCAATATAAAACAAACAATTGACAAGTCAAAAGGGTTTAATGTACGCTGTGATCGTAAGTTAAACGAAATGTATATAAAAATATGATGAGATTGAGGTGTGCGATTCAGATGGCAGAAAAAATGCTTGTGAAGCTGGCTGTAGTCGGAGGAGGACGCGGGTCTTCATTTAATGTTGCCCTATCGGTTCTTTCAGAGAAGGTCCAATTAACTGCAGTGTGCGATTTACAGGACGAGATCCTCCATAGATGGAAGGAGCAGTTCCCCGATGTACGTACATATAAGGACTACGAAAAACTACTGGAAGATGAACAAGTGGATGCGGTGCTGCTCGCCACGCCGTTAGCCCTTCATGCCAATCAGGCTGTTCGTGCTTTGCGCGCCGGCAAACATGTGCTTAGTGAAGTTATTGCCGCGCATACTCTGGAAGATGCATGGGAACTGGTAGAGGCAGTGGAGCAGAGCGGTTTGACGTATATGATGGCTGAGAATTACTGCTTTATGCGTCCGAATATGATGGTGCTTCATATGGCGCAGCAAGGGCTGTTCGGCGATATTACATTTGTTGAAGGCGCTTACTTGCATGACTGCCGCGAGTTGACACATTATCCGGATGGCGAGTTGACTTGGAGAGGCGAGCTTCAGCGTCAAGTGAACGGGATGAATTACCCGACTCACTCTCTGGGACCGTTAGCGCTGTGGCTTGGCATTAACCGAGATGATGAATTCGAATGGATGTCTACAATGACATCACGGAATGGATCCATGGCCAAATATTTTGCGGAAAACGTAAGCGAGAGTCATCCGGGAGCCAAAGATGATTATTGGAGTCAGGGGGATTCAGCGGTTACGACAATACGCACGAAGAAAGGAGTAGTCATTTCGTTGCGTCTGGACTGGACATCGAGTCGTCCGCATAATATGACGCATTACGGTTTGCAGGGTACCAAGGGCGCATATATAGCGGCTCGCCACGAAAGAGAGGAGCCTCTAGTCTGGATTGAAGGGCACTCGCCAGGTACTTCGTTCGGACGCGCTGGGGAGGAACATGCCAGATGGGAACCGCTCTGGAACTACAGCGAGAAGTTTGAACATCCGCTTTGGCGTCAATGGAAACAAGAAGCAGATAAATCCGGACATGGCGGGGGTGATTTCTTCGTCATCGATGAATTCATCTCTGCCATTGTGGAACAGCGCCGACCAATAGTAGATGTGTACGATGCAGTAACCTGGAGTTCTGTGTTCCCTCTCTCGATCGAGTCGGCTGCTGCAAATGGCAAACCAGTCCGTTTCCCTAATTTCAGAAGGAAATTATGAAGCTATATTCATAAGAGTAATTGATCAGGGATGGTGTTAGTTATGAAGTTGAAACACAATGTATGCTGGATTCGGGACAAGAGCAATCCGGTACTGCCTCCTTTAGAAGGAAGCAAATATGACAATAGGCTTTGTATGAACCCATGGGTTGTAAGAGAAGGGGATGAATATTGGCTTTTCTACGCTGGGGGAGGTCCGGATAAGCACCACCGCATTTGTCTGGCAACAGCCCATGTCGACGCGCCGCAAGAATGGAAGCGGCGCGGGCAGCTGTTTGATGTAGGTGAACGAGGGAGCTTCGACGGTCAATGGTGTGTGCTTCCGCATGCTGTCAAATTAGATGATGGAGGCTGGAGAATCTAGTATACCGGGAATAGCGGAATTGGAAGTTCGCTGGATATGTTTCCCGGAATTGGTCTGGCTGAATCACAGGATGGGAAACATTTCATCAAACATCCCGATAGCCCGCTGCTTCCGGCTTCGAAAAGTGAAGGCGCCCGATGCGATGGGAATCGCTGGTGGGTCGGTGCTTGTCGTAACTTTGCCATCGGGTGAGAAGGAATGGCGCTTCTACTACACGGGTTGTCCGACGCTTGGCGATGATGTGTTTCTGGATCAACAGAAGCAAATATGTCTTGCTGTTTCGCAAGATGGAATACGTTGGGAGAAGCGCGGCGCTGTCATGCTGCGAAATCCGCAGCATGACTATGAGAACATTGCGGTGGCCGGTCCTGTAGTACAGCAGCGTGCCGAAGGAGATTTCGTGATGTGGTACTCGGCGATCGGGACGCGATGGGGATAATCTTCAACTTGGCCCGATCTTTGGCACAGGCGGAGACTGGGAAAGCCAGATGGTGGAATATCCGTCTGTCATTGCGGAGGAGAGCGGAGCGCTCAGATTGTTTTATGCTGGTAATACCTATGGATATACCGGGATCGGTACAGCAACATCCACAGCGCTGCGTGCGACTCGTGAGAAGCAGGCGGCGCATATTGTTGGCGGCGGCAGGCAATGGCATCTATTGCCGGGAGAAGTTAGTTGGATAGCGCAAGCTGAAGCGAAGGGTAGAGTGCAGGATGAGACGGGAGCGGCGGACATTCCTTGGCAAGGACCTGATGCCAACGGTACGGTCTGGAATGAACGGACGCTTTCTGACGGATTTGAACTGCGAGTTATGTTTGAGCATCAAGCGGATGATTTGCTTGTGACAATGACGTTTATGAATCGGGCAGACCACGCTTTTTGCAATATAGTCGCTCCTTTGACAGTGCAGCCGCTGGAGCAGAAGCCTGGCGAGAGGGAGCTGCAGTTTAACTGGTCAGAGCAGCTTGGCGACATCGCTCCAGGTGAAACGAAGAAGTTTCGTGCTATGCTCTCATTTTGATTGGCAATAACATTGCTTGGTATCACATGAGCGGCTTTCAGATTCCGGGTTGATTCTTTCAGCCTTCTATGGAATTCGGAAGACCGCTTTTTGAGTATACGCTAATCCATTCATGAAATAATGTTAGACAAAGATAGGATGTTTAGAC